>NZ_JFJW01000083.1:2184-33264 GCF_000611125.1 Cupriavidus sp. SK-4 | reverse complement strand
CGATGGGGGTGGTGCCTTGCTGAACCACCCCTCACCCTCCCCTCTCCCCATGAGGGGAGAGGGGAACACAATCAGGGCGCTCAGTGGCGCCGCACTCGCCGCAACTCATCCACGATCAGCAGCACCGCGCCGACTGTGATCGCGCAGTCGGCCACGTTGAAGGCCGGCCAGTGGTAGTTGCGCACATAGAAGTCCAGGAAATCGACCACGTGCCCGTAGACCACGCGGTCGATCACGTTGCCGACCGCGCCGCCCAGGATCAGCGACACCGCGAAGCAGAACATGCGCTGGCCAGTATGGCGGTACAGCAGCCAGACGATGAACGCGCCCACCACGAGGCCAAGACCGGTGAAGAACCAGCGCTGCCAGCCGCCGGCATCGGCCAGGAAGCTGAACGCCGCGCCCTTGTTGTAGACCAGCACCAGGTTGAAGAAGCCGGTCACCGGGCGCGATTCACCATAGGTGAAGGTGCGCACGATGACGATCTTGAAGAACTGGTCGAGCACTACCACAAGCAGCGCGAAGGCCATCCACAGCAGCGGGGTGGTACTGGCGGCCTTGTTGTTGCGGCGTGCAGGGCGCGCGGAACGGGACGTGGTCGATGCCATCAGGCATGGCTCCTGTGTTCACCGGCGCCGAACAGGTTGCTGTCGCAGCGCCCGCAGAGGGTCGGATGGTCCGGGTTGTGGCCGACATCGGCGCGGTAGTGCCAGCAGCGCTCGCACTTGGCATGGGCCGACGGGGTCACCGTGACCAGCAGGTCGCCGGCCTCGGGCGCGTGCGTTACCTTGGCCGACGAGGTCAGCAGCACGAAGCGCAGGTCGTCGCCCAGGCTCTGCAGCGCGTCCAGCACCGGGCCGCCGGCCTGGATCGTCAGCTCGGCCTGCAGCGACGAGCCGATCTCGCCCTCCACGCGCACCGCTTCCAGCTGCCTGGTGACCTCGGCGCGCACTTCGCGCAGCGTGTGCCACTTCTGCAGCAGGTCGTCGGCGCCGTCGTCGACTTCCGGCACCGCGTAGTAGGTGCTGGTGAAGATGGTGTCGGTGTGCTCGGTGCCGTGGGCGAAGATCTGCCACGCTTCCTCGGCGGTGAACGACAGGAACGGCGCCATCCAGTGCAGCATCGCCTGGGTGATGTGGTACAGCGCGTTCTGCGCCGCGCGGCGGGCCTTGGAGTCCGGCGCGGTGGTGTACAGGCGGTCCTTCAGCACATCGAGGTAGAAGCCGCCCAGGTCCTCGGAGCAGAACGTCTGCAGCTTGGACACCACCGGGTGGAATTCATACGACTCGTAGTGCGACAGCACTTCCTTTTGCAGCTGCGCGGTCAGCGCCACGGCATAGCGGTCGATCTCCAGCCATTCCGACGCCGGCAGCGCGTGCCTGGCGTGGTCGTAGTCGGACAGGTTGGACAGCAGGAAGCGCAGCGTATTGCGGATGCGGCGGTAGCCTTCCACCACGCGCTTGAGGATCTCGTCCGAGATCGACAGCTCGCCGGAGTAGTCGGTCGAGGCCACCCACAGGCGGATGATCTCGGCGCCCATCTTGTTGGTGATGTCCTGCGGCGCCACGGTGTTGCCGACCGACTTGGACATCTTGCGGCCCTCACCGTCGACGGTGAAGCCGTGCGTCAGCAGCGCCTTGTAGGGCGGCTTGCCGTACAGCATCGACGCGGTCAGCAGCGACGAGTGGAACCAGCCGCGGTGCTGGTCCGAGCCTTCCAGGTACAGGTCGGCGAGGCGGCCATCGGGCGTATCGGCAGACGGATCGTACAGGTCGTCGCGGTGCGAGCCGCGGACCACGGTCCAGTGCGTGGTGCCGGAATCGAACCAGACGTCCAGCGTGTCGCGATTCTTTTCGTACTGGCTGGCCTCGTCGCCGAGCAGTTCCTTCGGATCCAGCGACTGCCAGGCCTCGATGCCGTGCTGTTCGACGCGCCTGGCCACTTCTTCCAGCAGCTGCGGCGTGCGCGGGTGCAGCGCGCCGGTTTCCTTGTGCAGGAAGAAGGCCATCGGCACGCCCCACTGGCGCTGGCGCGACAGCGTCCAGTCCGGCCGGTTGGCGATCATGTTGTGCAGGCGCTGCTTGCCCCAGGCCGGGAAGAACTCGGTGGCGTCGATGCCGGCCAGCGCGGTCTCGCGCAGGGTGGGGCCGGTCTTGCCGTTCTCGTCGGCCGGGTCCACGTCCATGCCCGCGAACCACTGCGAGGTGGCGCGGTAGATGATCGGCGTCTTGTGGCGCCAGCAGTGCATGTAGCTGTGGGTGTACTTGTGCGAATTGAACAGGTTGCCCGAGGCCTGCAGCACCTCGACGATCTTCGGATTGGCGTCCCAGATCGACAGCCCGCCAAAGAGCGGCAGCGTGCCGGCATAGACGCCGTTGCCCATCACCGGGCTGATGATGTCCGAATCGGCCATGCCGTGCGCCTTGCACGACTGGAAGTCTTCCACGCCGTAGGCCGGCGCCGAGTGCACGATGCCCGAGCCGGTGTCGGTGGTGACGTAGTCGCCCAGGTAGACCGGCGACAGGCGGTCATAGCCCGCGTCCATCTTGGCCAGCGGGTGGTGGAAGCGGATTTCCGACAGTGCCGCGCCGGTGGTGGTGGCCACGACCTTGCCTTCCAGGCCGTAGACCTTCAGTTGCTCCTCGACGCGCTCGGTGGCCAGGATCAGGTAGCCGCGCGGGGTCTCGACCAGCGCGTATTCCACTTCCGGGTGCACGTTCAGCGCCTGGTTGCTCGGGATGGTCCACGGCGTGGTGGTCCAGATCACGATCCAGCCTGGCTTGCCGTCGAGCTGCTCGAAGGGCACCTTGAAGGCGTGCGCCAGCTTGTCGGCTTGCGCGAACGGGAAGCCCACGTCGATCGACAGGTCGACCTTGTCCTTGTATTCGACCTCGGCCTCGGCCAGTGCCGAGCCGCAGTCGAAGCACCAGTTCACCGGCTTCAGGCCACGGAACACATAGCCCTTCTCCATGATCTTGCCGAGTGCGCGCAGTTCATCCGCCTCGTTGCTGTAGTTCATGGTCAGGTAGGGGTGGTCCCAGTCGCCCAGCACGCCCAGGCGTTCGAAATCCACCATCTGGCGCTTGATCTGCTCGGTGGCGTAGGCGCGCGCCTTGGCCTGGACCTCCTGCACCGGCAGGCCCTTGCCGAACTTCTTCTCGATCTGGATCTCGATCGGCATGCCGTGGCAGTCCCAGCCCGGCACGTAGACGGCGTCCAGCCCGGTCAGGCCGCGCGCCTTGATGATCATGTCCTTGAGCACCTTGTTGACGGCGTGGCCGATATGGATATCACCGTTGGCATACGGCGGGCCGTCATGCAGCACGAACTTCTTCGCGCCCTTGCGCGCCGCGCGGATCTTCTTGTAGAGCTGCTTGTCCTGCCACTGCTTGACCCACTGCGGCTCGCGCTTGGGCAGGTCGCCACGCATCGGGAAGGGCGTGTCGAGCAGGTTGACCGGATATTTGCTTTTCTCGGGCTTGGCGCGTTTGTCGTCAGACATTTCGATTCTCAGGGCAATTCGGGTTGGCGCGCGGGCGGCGACAGGCCGGCGGGCGCGCGGAAAGACTGGGGCAGGCGGCGTGCGTGCCGGGCCCGCGCCACTGGCGTGCGGGCAGGCGCCGGCCGCTACCTAATTCGGTCGGTGGCGGAGGTGGCGAAGTCGCGCCCGCCGCTGCCTTCGGCCGCGCCCGGGGCGGTCAGGCCGAAGAAGGCGCGCGCATCGGCGCTGTCCTTGGCGATGGCGGCGGTGAGTTCGTCCAGGTTGTCGAAGCGCGCTTCGTCGCGCAGCTTCTTCATGAATTCAACCCGCACCAGCTTGCCGTACAGGTTCTCTTTGAAATCGAACAGGTGGACTTCCAGCAGCACCCGGCCGGCGTCCTCGATGGTGGGGCGCACGCCGATGCTGGCCACGCCCGGCAGGGGCTGGTCGGCGATGCCGTGCACCTGCACCACGAAGATGCCGCTGACTGCCGGCCGCTTGTGCGAGATGCGCAGGTTCAGCGTCGGGAAGCCCAGGTCGCGGCCCAGCTTGCGGCCGTGGATCACGTGGCCGCTGATGGCATAGCCGTGGCCGAGCAGGCGCCGGGCGTGCTCCAGGTCGCCGTCGGCCAGCGCCTGGCGCACCGCCGAGCTGGAGATGCGGATGCCGCCTTCGGACACCGAGCCCATCTGCTCGACATCGAAGCCGTAGCGGCGCCCGGCTTCCTGCAGGTAGGTAAAGTCGCCGGCGCGCTTGGCGCCGAAGCGGAAGTCGTCACCGACCAGCACCCAGCGCGCGTGCAGGCCATGCCACAGCACGTTCTCGACAAACGCCTGCGGCGACTGGGCGGCAAAGTGGGCGTTGAAGTGTTCCACCACCACCCGGTCCACGCCGTTGCGGCGCAGGCTTTCCAGCTTGTCGCGCAGCAGCGCGATGCGGGTGGGGGCCTTGTCCGGGGTGAAGAACTCGCGCGGATGCGGCTCGAAGGTCATCACGCACAGCGGCAGGCCGCGTGCGTCGGCGGCTGCGCGCGCACGCGCGAGCAGCGACTGGTGGCCGCGATGCACACCGTCGAAATTGCCGATGGTGAGCGCGCAGGGCGCCCGGCTTTCGGCGTTGGGCAGGCCGCGGAAGACTTTCACGGGGACGGCGGGAAACGTTTCAGGGTAGGGTAGGAGCATACCATTTCTGGCGATGCTCCCCCCTAAGAACCGTACGTGCGAGTTTCCCCGCATACGGCTCAAGCCTCTCAAAGTAAATGAGTCAATCAAGTACCGGCTTTACAGCGATTTTACCGTAGTGATGGACTTGAACATGGCAACCGGGATGCACCAGCACGCGATTTCCTAGAGCATCGGAGCCGCCAAGAATGCGCGGCACGATGTGATGGTCGTCCCATCCGGTCTCTTTGGTTATCTTGCTCTGACACACTGCACACAAGCCCCGCTGGGACATATACAGCTTGATCCATTGCTTACGGTGTGACATGTCTTCCGACATGCGTTCCTGTCGCAATTTCTCACCATACATTTCCTGCGCTGGGTCAAAGGGATGGTAGTCCCCCCGAACCTTCTTGTGCCTCCTGATCTGCGTACCCGCAAGCGAGTACAGCTCCAACCAGAAGGGGGCGCCCTTCTTATCCACAGTTGTGGTTCCAAACATCCAGTTCCGAGCCTCGACGGTAGCGAAATACTTTTTCCGCACCCACTCAGCATTCTTCCCTCGATGTCGCCGTTTTGCCCACCGCCACAGAGCCCCGAAAATTTGGTGCTCCATCTTGGTGAACGTCGCCTTTGCTACCACCGGGCGATGATACTGCGCCCATCCTCTTAACATCGGATTCAGCAGTCTGATCAGATCTTCCTGCTTTGCCGTTTTCTTGACACTGATGACTTCCTTCACGTTGCGGTAGAACGCTTGCACGTTCTTCTTGCTCGGCTTAATGAGCAGCTTTCCCGAGTACTTTCGGAAATTCCACCCCAGAAAGTCAAAGCCGTTGGCGATGTTGACGATCCGCGTTCTCTCCGTCGATAGGGTCAGCCCCCGTACTGCTAGGAACTTCTCCACCCACGGCTTCACTTCGTTTTCTAACACCTCCGGCGTGTTGCCGGTGATCACGAAGTCGTCCGCATAGCGCACTACATTCACTTTCAGCTTGTTCGAATTCACAACGCCGAACTTCGCCCGTAGGGACGCATTCAGTTGTCGCTCCAATCCGTTCAATGCCACATTTGCCAGAGTCGGGGAAATGATGCCCCCCTGTGGTGTTCCAGCGTCGGTCGCCTGAAACTGGCCCTGAAATACCACGCCAGCCTTCAGCCATTTCCGTAGGATTGCTTTGTCCATCGGGACATTGCGCTCCAGCCAGTCGTGACTGATATGGTCAAAGCACCCCTTGATATCCGCTTCCAGCACCCATTGAGCCGAAGCTCTCTTGGACAAGGATGCGAATAGCTGGGACATGGCATCGTGAGTGGAGCGATTGATCCGGAACCCATAAGAGTTCGGATCGCTCGTCCCTTCGGACACCGGCTCCAGCGCCAGCAGATACAACGCTTGCATGGCTCTGTCCAACATGGTCGGGATGCCCAAGGGGCGTTCCTTTCCGTTGGCCTTGGGGATGAAGACCCTCCGTAAGGGCAAAGGTCTATATCCCCGGCGCTTCAACCGCCCGATGGCTACCCACCGGACTTCAGGCGAGTCCCATAGTTCGCGGTCGACACCTGCCGTCCGCGCACCTTGGTTCTTCGCCACTCGTCGCACCGCCGATGCCTTGGCGGAGAACGAGCGGGTTAGAGACCGTTGCAAGGCTTTCACCCTGCGCCAGTCCCCTTCCTGTGTTGCCTTCGCAATTCGAATCTGCATTACCCGAACGTTCCGGTCGACACGGCGCCAATCAATGTCGCCCCATCTCTGCGGTACGCCGGAAGGCGCAGATTCATCCTTGCAGACGAATGCTTCCATGCTGCCCTCCTATCTTGAGGATCTTCCCCAACATCGAAAGACAACACGCCCCTTGAGGGACATGTTGCCCCTCAAGGGAAGAAAAATTGAACAAGCGAGTTCAGTCAGTCGTCTTGCGACGAGTAGACCAGTTGGAAGTCTGCCCGCTTTCGCGTGGGATGATTTCAATCCCTATCCGGATCATTACAACCCGGCGTTCGCTTTTTCCAACCTCCCATACCCGCACAGCCAACAGCGTTCCTTGCGGTTCGCCTGCCTGAGCCTTATTGCGCCCAGGCAGCCATACGGGCTTACCACGTTCCCCACGCGTTACACGACTGGGTTAGGGCCTGCCTCTTCGCCGGTGGTCTGAAGGCGATGTACTCCGAGCTTTAAGCGGAGTATCCGACCACGTACCTTTTGGTTAGTGCCTATCATCAGCTTTGGCACTGCAATGCTTACGACGTTTATCAGCAGTTCACATGTGTTACCCATACCAGCCAGCCTAGCTCCTCAACCGATGCTGCTTCGGTTTGCTACCCGTAGATCTCACAACCCACGGGCACCCTTACGGGGGCTACATTGTCAGGGGAGCTTCACACCCCACCGTTGCCAGTGACGCATGTCCCCCTAGGCTACTGCTAATCGCATAGCAGGTTCTCTATCAAGGCACCCTCACGGGCGGGCTCGACCGAACCATAACGCGTGGAGCTTACGCTCCGGGTCCTCATTTCTTGCTTACGTGCTCCCATACAGGCGAGCGCTTGACGACGGCGCTCTCTTGCGAGCGCGGACCACCGTCCCGAAGAACGTAGCGCCGATCCCTCTGGATCGGTTGAAATGCTATGTTGGCGATTACCCAGCAAAGAAGCCGCTGCGCAACCACCCGCACCCTCCACAGAGGGGCGTTTACAGAGAAACTCGCCCAAAGGCGAGAGTCCCCGCCCTTGGGCAATGGCTGGAAATCTATCCAGCAAAAGCAAGCTGCAAGTCGGCCAGTGCTCCGGCTTCCTCACAACATATGAATTCGCCCGGCCTCGCGGCTAGGTTCATCAAAGCAAGTCATGGTCGAGATGGGATGGTTCGGGCCGAGGCCCTGCCCTTGTCTCGACAAAAGGTCAACACTCCTTACGTTGGAGCTACCCGGACACGAGAGTGCGTGTCGCACTAAAGCGAGCATTATAAGGCGAATGGGTCCGCTTGCCGCTCCCGCCGCCCGCGGCCGGTGCCGCGCTGCTGTTTTTGTGCCGCAACCGGCCCTCGCGGCATGGCGCGATGCCGCAAAAGGCGGCATGATATGGCCCACTTCGGCTTCACTTCGGCCCTGGCACCTGCTGCCCCCGAGATCCGCCCATTCCAAGCCAGCCACACTTGAAAGCGCTGCCCAACCGGTTCTTTTCCCGGCTCCTGCCCCGAGTCCTGTCTCAGGCGACCGCCCAGCTCGACGTCGAGACGCGCGCCAAGTTGATGGCCATCGTGCACAAGAACTCGCCCACGGCGATCGTGGCCTCGGTGCTGCTGCCCGCGCTGACCACACTGGGATTCTGGAACGACGTGAGCCACTCGGCCTTGCTCGGCTGGTGCGCGGTGATGCTGCTGCTGACGGCCGGCGGCCTGTGGTTCTACGTCGGTTACCAGCGCGACCATGCCTCGATGAGCCGTTCCGCGCACACGCGCAAGTGGTGGAACAATATGCGCGCAGTTGCCTTCCTGACCGGCGTGACCTGGGGCAGCTCGGCGCTGCTGCATTTGTATACAGGCTCGGCGGTGTTCTCCAGCGTGCTGTACCTGCTGACCCTTGGGGTGCTGGCAGGCGGCGCGGTGTCGCAGGCGCCGGTGCCGTCGAACCTGGTCTATGCCGGCGTGCCGATCCTGGTGCCCAACATCCTGATGGCGGAATTCGCCTTCCCCGGCCATGGCGCCTATGTGCAGGGGCTGCTGGTGATCTATGGGGGGATGCTGTCGCGCCATGCCTTCAACCTGCAGGTCACGCTGGTGCGCGCCATCCAGCTCGAGGGCGACAGCCGCCGCCTGGCCAAGCAGTTCCAAGATGAAAAAGAGCGCGCGCTGCATGCCAGCGAGGAGAAGTCGCGCTTCCTGGCCGCCGCCAGCCACGACCTGCGCCAGCCGGTGCATGCGCTGGTGATGCTGGTGGAGGCGCTGCGCGCCCGCAACCAGTCGTCGGCGCTGCATCCGCTGGTGGAGCAGGTGGCGGCGGGCACCCAGACCATCGACCTCTTGTTCCGTTCGCTGCTGGACCTGTCCAAGTTGGAAGGGCGCAAGGTGTTGCCGACGCTGGAGCCATGCGAGCTGGGCGCGCTGATCCGCGACGTGATGAGCCAGTTTGCCGCCGATGCGCGCGAAAGCGGCCTGACCCTGACCCCGCGCGTGCCCGACGAGCTCTACGCCATGGCCGAGCCGGTGCTGTTGCGCCGGGCCCTGTTCAACCTGGTGCAGAACGCGCTGCGCTACACCGAGCGCGGCGGCGTGCTGGTGACCGCGCGCCAGCGCCGCAAGAATGTGCGGCTGGAAGTCTGGGATACCGGCGCCGGCGTGACACCCGAGCACCTGCCCGACATCTTTTCGCCGTACTACCAGGTCCATAACCCGCAGCGCGACCCGTCGCAGGGCCTGGGCCTGGGGCTGGCCATCTTCAAGGAATGCGTGCGCCTGATGCGCGGCACCTATGGCGTGCGCTCGGTGCCGGGCAAGGGTTCGGTGTTCTGGTTCGCGCTGGCGACGGTGCGGGCCGAGACCGTCGCCAGCGTGCGCGAGATGCGCGCGATGGCGCAGGCGGAAGAGGCCAAGCCCGACCGCCTGCAGGGCACGGTGCTGGTGGTCGACGACGACAGCCAGATCCGCAAGGCCTGGATCGCGCTGATGGAGGCCTGGGGCATCCGCGTGGCCTGCGCCCGGACATCATCTTCTGCGACCTGCGCCTGCCCGGCAGCGAGAACGGACTGGATTTGCTCGAGCGCTGGCAGAACACGCAGCCGCAGGCGCGCAGCGCGCTGCTGACCGGCGACCTGAAATCCGCCGCGCTGGCGGCGGCGGAAGAGGCGGGGTATTTCGTGCTGCCCAAGCCGGTGGACCCGGCTTCGCTGCGGCTGCTGCTGCGCCGCTGGCTGCGGCCGGCGTAGGGCGGGGAGGCGAAAGACGGCGAAGGGCGCCGGCCTGCGTTACTGGCGCAGGCGGAACCGTTCCATGCGCGACATCACCTGCATGCGCGTGCGCACGCCCAGGCGCTGCAGGATGGCCGACACGTGTTCCTTGACCGTGTTCTCGGTCAGCCCCAGGCGGCGCGCAATCACCTTGTTCGGCAGGCCTTCCAGCACCAGCGCCAGCACCGAGCCCTGGCGCGGTGTCAGGCCGAGCTCGGCCGGCGTGACCGGAATGCCGTGGGCGGGCCCGAACGACTGCGCGCGGCCGTTCAGGGCCTCATCGGTGGGGAAGGAGGTGTCGCCTGCCAGCACCTTGCGCACCGCAGCGGTGAAGGCATTGGCATCAAGGTGCTTGCCGACGAAGCCGCAGGCCGACAGCGCGCGGGCGCGGCCGACGATCTCGGGGGTGGCCTCGGCGGACATGAAGATGAAGCGTGCGCCAGGGATAACGGTCTTGAACGACTGCATGGCGTCGAAGCCCGTGCCGTCGTTCAGCCAGATATCGAGCAGCACGATATCGGGGCGCAGCCCCTGCTGCAGGCTTGTCAGGGCTTCGCGGGCACTGCCGGCGGCATGGACTGCCACATCCGGCATGACTTCGGCGAGGAAAGCCGTAGTGCCTGACAAAGCCATAGGATGATCATCGACCACCAACAACGTCGGTGCAGCGTTCGACATGCGAATTCCCGTTCAAATTCCCGTTTCGTCCTTGTTGTCACCAGCTCTTGGCGAGCACTGTGTCGTGCACAGGGTTGGCGCGTGGACGTAGCGCCCACTCTAGCAGAGGGGGCGAAGCGTCACAATCCATCAATCGGGGGTATACGGGCATGCCGTCACATGTTAGAGACATCGCGCCCTGTCCGAATCTCGTGAATTAAGCACGTAATGCGTTGGCTTTACCAGAGTTTAGCGCCTTGCCTTGGTAGAATTGCGCGATGAAAAAAATTGTCATCTTGATTTCCGGGCGGGGCTCCAATATGGAAGCCATCGTCCGTGCGTGCGCGGGTGGCGGCTGGCCCGCCCGGGTGGCGGCAGTACTGTCGAACCGGCCGGATGCCGCCGGGCTGCAATTCGCGCAGCAGCATGGCATCGAAACCGGTGTGGTCGACCATCGCCAGCACCCTGACCGCGCCGCTTTTGATGCGGCTTTGGCCGAGGCCATCGACGCCCACGCGCCCGACCTGGTGGTATTGGCCGGTTTCATGCGTATACTCACGCCCGGCTTCGTCGACCGCTATGCGGGCCGGCTGCTGAATATCCATCCGTCGCTGCTGCCATGCTTCCCGGGCCTGAACACCCACAAGCAGGCGCTGGACGCCGGTGTCAAGCTGCATGGCGCCACCGTACACTTTGTCACCCCTGAACTCGACCATGGCCCGATCGTGATCCAGGCTGCACTTGATGTGCGGCCCGCGGACACGCCCGAGAGCCTGGCCGCGCGCCTGCTCGATTGCGAGCACGTGATCTATCCCCGCGCCGTGCAATGGTTCGTAGAGGACCGCCTGCAGCTGCAGGACGGCGTAGTCAACGTTATCAACCCGGCCGAATCGCAATTGCTGATGGCCATCTCCGCCGATACCCCGGCGGGAGGAGTCAAGGCATGAGTCGCACCCAGGCAGGAACCCGATCCCCGCGCAGCGAAGGACACGCCCCCGCGCGCAGCAAGGGCAAGGGCAGCCCCATCCGCAAGTCGCCCAATGCCAACGGTGCCCCGGTCCGCTCGCATGGCGGCCTGCATGCCACCCATATCCAGCATATCGACCGCCTGCTGGGCAAGGTCATGCTGTTTGCGCGCCCGGCCGATGCCGTGGTGAGCTATTACTTCCGCGAGAACAGCAAGCTTGGCCACCGCGAGCGCGGCATCATCGCCGAGGCCATCTACGCGGTGCTGCGCCGGCGCGTCGAGTTTGCGCAGTTTGCCGAAAGCGGCACGGGCGCGACCTCGCGCCGGCTGGCGCTGCTGGGCCTGGCCGCGACCCTGGGCCGCGACACGCTGACGCCGTTCCTGCATCCCGAAGAAGCCGAGTGGCTGGACCGCCTGACCACGATCGAGCGCTCCAGCCTGGCGCCGCGCGTGCGCGCCAACCTGCCCGAGTGGCTGTACGACGAACTGGTGCGCGGCCACGGCGAGGCCTTTGCCGCGGCCCTGGGCGACGCGCTGCTGCGCCCGGCGCCGCTGGACCTGCGCGTCAACCTGGCCAAGACCAGCCGCGAAGCCGCACTGGCCGAGCTGCAGGCCGCCGGCCTGGGCGCCGAGCCCACGCCGATGGCGCCGGCCGGCATCCGCATGGCCGGCAAGCCGGCGCTGAACCAGCTGCCGATCTTCGTCAACGGCCTGGTCGAGGTGCAGGACGAAGGCAGCCAGCTGCTGTGCAACCTGGTTGCACCCAAGCGCGGCGAGATGGTGGTCGACTTCTGCGCCGGCGCGGGCGGCAAAACCCTGGCGCTGGGCGCGGCGATGCGCTCGACCGGCCGGCTCTATGCCTTCGACGTATCGGAAAAGCGCCTGGCCAACCTGAAGCCGCGGCTGGCGCGCAGCGGGCTGTCCAACGTCCATCCGGTGCTGATCGACTCCGAGCGCGACGCCAAGATCAAGCGCCTGGCCGGCAAGGCCGACCGCGTGCTGGTCGACGCGCCTTGCAGCGGGCTGGGCACGCTGCGCCGCAACCCCGACCTGAAGTGGCGGCAATCGCCCGAGTCGGTGCTGGAACTGACTGCCAAGCAGAGCGCGATCCTGGACTCGGCCGCGCGGCTGGTGAAGGGCGGCGGCCGCGTGGTCTACGCGACCTGCAGCGTGCTGGAGGCCGAGAACGAGCAGATCGTGCGCGACTTCCTGGCTGCGCACCCCAACTTCCGCCTGGTGCCGGCCGCCGAAGTGCTGGCCGAGCAGAAGATCGAAGTGACCGGGCTGCCGGACAACGGCATGTTTGCCCTGTATCCGCACCTGCACCAGACCGACGGCTTCTTTGCCGCGGTGCTGGAACGCACCAGCTGAACGCCGGTGCCTGCCGGGCCGCCCGCCGATCGCGCGGGCGGCCGTGCCAACCCTGAGTTTCCTCAATGAACGGTGAGACCCTGTCCGACCTGGGCGGCCTGAAGGACCTGAAGGCCTCCCATTCCATGTTCGGCAAGATGCTGGACGACCTGATCCGCGACGCAGGCGGGCCGGGCTTCTTCTGGCAGCTGCTGGTGCTGGCCGGCTGCCTGCTGGTGGCGTGGCCGCTGGCGCGCTTCGTGGTGCGGCGCCTGGAAGCGCGCTACGAAAGCTCAAGCTTTTCCGTGCGCTTTGCCGCCGCCAGCCTCGAGCGCGCCATGTTCCCGCTGGCCGGCTGGGTGCTGGTGCTGATCGCCCGCTTCGCGCTGGAGCCGCTGATCCCGATCAGCGTGCTGCGCCTGGCGCTGGTGCCGCTGTTCGGCATCACCTTCCTGAATTTCACCTTCTATGTGCTGCGCCGGGTGATGTCGGGCAGCGGCCAGCTGCACGGCATGCTGCTGCTGGTGGAGAAGGTGCTGACCACGCTGGTGTGGGCCGGCATGGCGCTGTACGTGCTGGGCGTGCTGGCGGACGTGGTGGCGTGGATGGAGGGCGTGCGCTTCTCGATCGGCGGCAAGCAGAAGATCAGCCTGGCCGAGACCCTGATGGCGGTGGTCTGGATCCTGCTGACGGTGCTGGTGGCGCTGTGGTTCGGTTCCTGGCTGGAAGAGCGGCTGATGCGCTCGGCCAACCTCGACGGCAACCTGAAGGTGGTGCTGACTCGCATCTCCAAGGCCTTGCTGCTGCTGGTGTCGCTGCTGCTGAGCCTGTCGCTGGTGGGGATCGACCTGACCGTGCTGTCGGTGTTCGGCGGCGCGCTGGGCGTGGGCCTGGGGCTGGGTTTGCAGAAGATCGCCAGCAACTACATCTCCGGCTTCATCATCCTGCTGGACCGCTCGGTCAAGCTGGGCGACCAGATCACGGTGGACAAGTACACCGGCATAGTGTCGCAGATCCGCACCCGCTATACGGTGGTGCGCAACGGCGATGGCGAAACCCTGGTGCCGAACGAGCAGCTGGTGGCGCAGCCGGTGCAGAACCATTCGTTCTCCAACACCAATGTGCGCGTGGCTACCCGGGTGCAGGCCGACTACAGCGCGGATCCGGAAACGGTGATCGCGCTGCTGACCGCATGCGTGCGTGACCTGCCGCGCGTGCTGCCCGACCCGGAGCCCGCCGCTTTCCTGGTGCTGTTTGCCGACAGCGGCATCGAGTACGAGGTTGCGGTCTTCGTGGCCGACCCGCAGAACGGCAAGCTGGGCGTGCAGTCGGCGATGAACCGCGCGATCTGGCGCACGCTGCGCGAGCATGGGATTTCCATCCCCTATCCGCAGCGCGAACTCCGCGTGCTGAGCGAGGCACCCTTGCCCGGCAACGATCTGCCCCCATCTAAGACCGTAGCGGATGCAGCGAATGCGGTGAGTGCCGCATAGGCCGCAAGATGGGCGCAGCATGCGCCACCCACGGAACGAAAACTGTGGCGCCCCGTCAAAATCCGGGAAATAGCGTATGCTTGCGCGTCGCGCGATCCGGTAGAATGCCGGGTTGTCGCGGGTTGCAGCTGAGGTTGCAGCGCACGCTCCCACATCAGACAGCCGCCAGATTGCAGCGGCTCGTACCTTGTCCCGCCAGCCGAGGGTCATCCCGGCGCCGGCGCGAGACTCGTGTGCCTGGGAGCCCGGAATGACTTCGGGTCCCGTGGCAGGCGCCAGAAAGCTATCGCAATCACTTGGATTCGCAGCCTTTTTTCTGCGCGTTGCGTGCACCGGCCCCGCCGGCCTGCACGGGAAAGTCCCTGTTTAACCGACGGAGAACAGTTTGTTCGACACTATTCTTGACTGGGCCGCCAACGGCCTTGCCAACTGGACCTGGTGGGAGATCGTCATCTACACGCTCGTGATGACGCATATCACGATCGCCGGCGTCACCATCTTCCTGCACCGCTGCATGGCGCACCGGTCGCTGGATCTGCACCCGATCGCCCAGCATTTCTTCCGCTTCTGGCTCTGGCTGACCACGGGCATGGTCACGCGCGAGTGGACCGCCATCCACCGCAAGCACCACGCCAAGTGCGAAACCGAAGAAGATCCGCACAGCCCGCAGACCCGCGGCATCCGCAAGGTGCTGCTGGAGGGAGCGGAACTGTATCGGGCCGAATCCAAGAACAAGGAAACCATCGCCAAGTTTGGCCATGGCTGCCCCAATGACTGGGTTGAGCGCAATGTGTACTCGCGCTTCGGCTGGCAGGGTGTCGGCCTGATGCTGATCATCGACCTGGCGCTGTTCGGCGTGATCGGCATGACCGTGTGGGCCGTGCAGATGCTGTGGATCCCGATCCATGCCGCCGGCATCATCAATGGCCTGGGCCACTGGTGGGGCTACCGCAACTACGATTGCGAGGACGCCTCGACCAACGTGTCGCCGTGGGGCCTGATCATTGGCGGCGAAGAGCTGCACAACAACCACCACACCTACCCGACCTCGGCCAAGTTCTCGATCAAGTGGTATGAGTTCGATGTGGGCTGGGGCTATATCCGCGCGATGCAGGCAGTCGGCCTGGCCAAGGTCAAGAAGACCCCGCCCAAGGCACGCCTGGTGGAAGCCCGCCCGGTTGACCACAACACCCTGGAAGCGATCATCGCCAACCGCTATGACGTGATGGCGCGCTACGCCAAGGCCGTCAAGGGCGCGTTCCGCCAGGAACTGGACAAGCTCAAGGAAGGCGGCGTGGCCGAGTACCGCAGCTTCAAGCCCGCCAGCAAGTGGTTCCACCGCGAGGAAACCAAGCTGGCCGCGCCGCAGCGCGAACAGCTGGCCAGCATCGTCGAACAGAACAAGGCGCTGCAGACCTTCGTCGAAATGCGCCGTGAACTGGCCGCCATCTGGGGCCGTTCCAACCTGACGCGCGAGCAGCTGCTGCAGCAGCTGCAGGCCTGGTGCCATCGTGCCGAGGCTAGTGGCATCCAGGCGCTGCAAGATTTCTCGCTGCGCCTGCGCCGCTACGCCTGATACAATCCGGCCGCGCCGTATGGTTTGACAAAGCCCCGCCCATGGCGGGGCTTTTGTTTTAGATAAACTCCCCAATATTCTGGCCGGGCCGCACCCTTGCTGGCGAAGGTCTAGAGGAGTACCGGAGATGACCCCACAATCGATCAAGACCGTCGAGTTCGAAAAGCCGAACCTGGCGGATGCCGAAAACGCCACTGGCGGTAGCTGCGTGGCCCATGCCTGGGCCAAGGTGCCGCCGGTGCTGACGCCTGACGAGCGCCAGTCGCTGAAGGCGCGTATTCGCCGCCTGCTCAAGGAGCGCAATGCGGTGCTGGTGGCGCACTATTACGTCGACGCCGACCTGCAGGACCTGGCCGAGGAAACCGGCGGCTGCGTCTCCGACTCCCTGGAAATGGCCCGTTTCGGCCGCGACCACGAGGCCCAGACCCTGGTGGTGGCGGGCGTGCGCTTCATGGGCGAGACCGCCAAGATCCTGAGCCCCGAGAAGACCGTGCTGATGCCGGACCTGGACGCGACCTGCTCGCTCGACCTGGGTTGCCCGGCCGACGAGTTCGCCGCTTTCTGCGATGCGCACCCGGACCGCACCGTGGTCGTCTACGCCAACACCAGCGCCGCCGTGAAGGCGCGCGCGGACTGGATGGTGACCTCCAGCATCGGCCTGAAGATCGTCGAGCACCTGCATGCGCAGGGCAAGAAGATCCTGTGGGCGCCGGACAAGCACCTGGGCAGCTATATCCAGAAGCAGACCGGTGCCGACATGCTGCTGTGGCAGGGCTCGTGCCTGGTGCATGACGAGTTCAAGGGCATCGAGCTGGACCTGCTGCGCCGCGAATTCCCCAACGCCAAGATCCTGGTGCACCCGGAATCGCCGGAGAACGTGGTGGCGCAGGCCGACGTGGTCGGCTCCACCTCGCAGCTGATCGAGGCCGCGCAGAAGCTGGACGCGACCGAGTTCATCGTCGCCACCGACAACGGCATCCTGCATAAGATGCGCATGGCCGCGCCCGGCAAGCACTTCATTGAAGCGCCCACGGCCGGCAACAGCGCCACCTGCAAGAGCTGCGCGCACTGCCCGTGGATGGCCATGAACGCGCTCACCAACCTGGCCGAGGTGCTGGAAACCGGCCGCAACGAGGTCCATGTCGACCCGGTGACCGGGCGCCAGGCGGTGAACTGCATCAACCGCATGCTGGACTTCGCCGCCGCGCAGAAGCGCAATGTGCGCCCGTCGGCCGACCTGGCCAAGGAACAGGCGCTGTTCCAGGGGATCGGCCCGGCATGAGCGTGAACCCGATTTTCGACAGCTACGGCCCGGCGCTGCAGGCCGCGCTGCAAGCCAATGTGCAGGCCGCTATCGCCGAGGATGTCGGCAGCGGCGACCTGACCGGCCTGCTGGTGCCTGCGGCCAAGGCGGCGCGCGCGCGCGTGATCGTGCGCGAATCCGCAGTGCTGTGCGGCCAGCCGTGGTTCGATGCCTGCATGCGTGCGGTCGACCCGGCGCTGGAAGTGCGCTGGCTGCAGCAGGAAGGTGCCCGCATGGCGCCCGATTCGGTGGTCTGCGAGATCACCGGCCCGGCGCGCTCGCTGCTGACGGCGGAGCGCCCGTCGCTGAATTTCCTGCAGCTGCTGTCGGGCGTGGCCACTGCCACGCGCCGCTATGCCGACCTGATTGCCGGCACCCGTGCGCGCGTGCTGGATACACGCAAGACGCTGCCGGGCCTGCGCCTGGCGCAGAAGTACGCAGTCCGTATCGGCGGCGGCGAGAACCAGCGGCTGGCGCTGTACGACGGCATCCTGATCAAGGAAAACCATATCGCCGCGGCTGGCAGCATCAGCGCGGCCATGCAGGCGGCGCTGGCGCTGGATACCAGGGCGCCGGTGCAGATCGAGGTGGAAACGCTGGCCGAACTGGAAGAAGCGCTTGCGGCCGGCGCGAAGTCGGTGCTGATCGACAACTTCACCGTGCCGATGATGCAGGATGCGGTCAGGCTCAACCGGGGCAGGGCGCTGCTGGAAGTGTCGGGCGGCGTCAATGCCGACACCATCCGCACCTTTGCCGAAACCGGCGTGGACCGGATCTCGGTCGGTGCGCTGACCAAGGACGTGCGGGCGACGGATTATTCGCTGCGGATCATCGGCTGACGCTTCGCGCGATACGAGAAAAACGGGGTGGGGCCTTGCGGCGCCACCCCGTTTTTCTTTGCCTGGCCAGCGCTCAGCGCTTCCTTGTGGCTGGCGGCTGCATCACCGTCGGCAGCGCCTTGGGCAGTGCATCCGGATAGTCCCGGCTGAAATGCAGGCCCCTGCTTTCATGGCGCGAGTAGGCGCTGTCCACGATCAGCGAGGCCACTTCGACCAGGTTGCGCAGCTCCAGCAGGTCGCTGGTGACGCGGAAGTGGGCGTAGTACTCGGCGATCTCCTCGCGCAGCAAGCCGATGCGGTGCTGGGCGCGCTCCAGGCGCTTGCTGGTGCGCACGATGCCGACGTAGTTCCACATCATGCGGCGCAGCTCGTCCCAGTTGTGCGACACCACCACTTCCTCGTCGGCATCGGAGACGCGGCTTTCATCCCAGGCCGGCAGCGTGATGTCTGGCAGGCCGGCCTTGTCCTTGGAAGAAATGTCCTCGGCCGCGGCGCGGCCGATCACCATGCATTCGAGCAGCGAGTTGGAGGCCAGCCGGTTGGCGCCGTGCAGGCCGGTGCAGGCGGTTTCGCCGACGGCGTACAGGTTGCCGATATCGGTGCGCCCGGCGGTGTCGGTGACCACGCCGCCGCAGGTGTAGTGGGCGGCCGGCACCACGGGAATCGGCTCGCGCGTGATGTCGATGCCGAACTCCAGGCAGCGCGCGTGGATGGTCGGGAAGTGTTCCTTCAGGAAGGACTCGGGCTGGTGGCTGATGTCCAGGTAGACGCAGTCCAGGCCGCGCTTCTTCATCTCGAAGTCGATCGCGCGCGCCACCACGTCGCGCGGCGCCAGTTCGGCGCGCGCATCGTGTTCGGGCATGAAGCGGGTGCCGTCGGGCAGCTTGAGCAGGCCGCCTTCGCCGCGCACCGCTTCGGAGATCAGGAAGGACTTGGCGTAGGGGTGGTACAGGCAGGTCGGGTGGAACTGGATGAACTCCATGTTCGACACCCGGCAGCCCGCGCGCCAGGCCATGGCGATGCCGTCGCCGGTGGCCGTATCCGGGTTGGTGGTGTACAGGTAGACCTTGCCGGCACCGCCCGCGGCCAGCACGGTGTGCGTGGCCGTGAGGGTATGCACCGCGCCGGTGCTGTCGTCCAGCACGTACAGGCCGTAGCAGCGGTTGCCCGGCAGCCCCAGCTTGCGCGAGGTGATCAGGTCGATCGCGAAGTGGTCTTCCAGGATGGTGATGTTCGGGTGTTGCGTGGCCTGCTGCAGCAGCGTGCTGACCACGGCATGGCCGGTGGCGTCGGCGGCGTGGATGATGCGCCGGCGGCTGTGGCCGCCTTCGCGCGTCAGGTGGAAGCCCAGTTCGGCCTGCTCGTCGCGCGTGAACGGCACGCCGCGGTCGATCAGCCACTGGATGGCCTCGCGCCCATGCTCCACGATGAAGCGCGTAGCCTCTTCGTCGCACAGCCCCGCACCGGCAACGAGCGTGTCCTGCGTATGCTCGTCATGGCTGTCGCCGGAATCCAGCACGGCGGCAATGCCGCCCTGCGCCCAGTCGCTGGCGCCCTGGGTCATGGCGCGCTTGCTGAGGATGGCCACCCGGTGGGTGTCGGCCAGTTGCAGCGCGACCGTAAGGCCGGCCAGGCCGCTGCCGACGATGGCGACGTCGAAATTCATGATGCGGAGATGCGCCGGGGGCGCTTGGCAGATGGGGGAAACGGGAAAGTCTACACCTGCGCGCCATGCCGTGCATCAGTGCCGCGGGTGGGGTGGTCGCCTATCGCTCCTATCGCACCAGCACCGCGTGGACAAAACAAAAAGCCCCGCGGCATGGCGGGGCTTTCTGGCGGGAACCGGGATCAATTACTTGATCTTGGTTTCCTTGTAAGCGACGTGCTTGCGGGCGACGGGATCGAACTTCATGATCTCCATCTTTTCCGGCATGGTGCGCTTGTTCTTGGTGGTCGTGTAGAAATGACCCGTACCTGCGGTCGATTCCAGCTTGATCTTGTCGCGGCCGCCCTTGCTTGCCATGATGTGCTCCTAATTAGACTTCGCCGCGTGCGCGCAGGTCGGCGAGCACGGAGTCGATGCCTTTCTTGTCGATCAGGCGCAGGCCGGCGTTCGAGACGCGCAGGCTCACCCAGCGGTTTTCGGATTCAACGAAGAAACGACGATTCTGCAGGTTGGGCAGAAAACGGCGCTTGGTCTTGTTGTTTGCGTGGGAAACGTTGTTGCCGACCATCGGCGCTTTCCCGGTCACTTGACAGACGCGTGCCATGAAGCACTCCTAAATCTTCTATTCGTGGACAATGTTCGCAACAGATCAACAAAAGGCGCGCGGGCCCGGACTGCAGCGGTTGAGACTTCAGCAAAACGGGCATTATAGACCGGATTCCCTCGCCGAATCAATGCCTTCTGTGCTTTGACGTTATCCGGCGTTGCTGCGCTGGCTGTGTCGTGACGTTGGCATCACAGCCCGGGCAGGCGATCGCAGCAGTCGGCCAGCGAGCGGATTTCCTGCCCGGCCACGATGAAATGGTCGAGCAGCCGGACGTCGATCAGGTCGAGGGTGCGCGCCAGTTCGTGGGTCAGGCGGATGTCGCTCTGGCTGGGCGCGGTGGTGCCGCGCGGGTGGTTGTGCGCCACGATGATGCCGGCCGCATTATGCACCAGCGCCTGGCGCGCCACCTCGCGCGGGTAGACGGCGGTGCGCGTCAGCGTGCCGCGGAACAGTTCTTCACTGGCCACCATGCGGTTGCGCGGATCCAGGAACAGGCACAGGAAGACCTCGTGCGGCAGCGGCGCCAGCGTCAGGCGCAGGTAGTTGCGCACCGCCGCCGGGCAGTCGAAGCCGGTGGGCAGGCGCAGCGATTCGGCCAGCGCGCGCCGTGCCAGCTCCGGAATGGCCCTGCAGCTGCGCATACTTGGTTCCGCCCATGCCCCGGACGCTTGTCAGTGCGCGCCCCTCGGCCGCGAACAGGGCTGTCAGCGAGCCGAAGCGGTGCAACAGCTCGCGTGCGAGGTCCACGGCACTTTTGCCGGCCGCGCCCACGCGCAGCAGGATGGCCAGCAGCTCGGCGTCGGACAGGGCGGCGGCGCCGCTTTCCATCAGTTTCTCGCGGGGCCGCTCGCAGGCGGGCCAGTTGGCAATGGTCATGAGCACTCCAGGGTAGTCGCGCCGTGATGAGGGTGAGGCCGGGCCCGGGGCGGCGGGCGATGGGCCAGTCGAATACAATACGGGTTGTTGACCGGTTGATCACCTATGAATTTGCAAACTTTCGCGTCGGAAACCGACGGCGGCACGGCTGGCCGCAAGACTGTCCAGGCTGACTCTTTCCTGACCCTGCACTACAGCATCGCGCTCGAGAACGGCACCGAGGTCGTCAGCACGTTCGAGGAGAAGCCCGCCACGCTGCTGCTCGGCCAGGGCCAGTTCGCGCCGACGCTGGAGCAGGCGCTGCTCGGCATGCCCGAAGGCGAGCGCATGACCTACCGGCTGGCGCCGGAGCAGGCCTTTGGCCCGCGCAACCCCGAGCTGCTGCAGTGGGTGTCGCTGGCCACGCTGCGCGAGAACAGTTCGTTCGAAGAGGACTACAGCCCGGGCGACCTGGTGGAGTTCAACGCGCCCGGCGGCGGCAAGTACGCGGGTGTGCTCAAGGAGATCGGCGAGACCGCTGCGCTCTTTGACTTCAACCATCCGCTGGCCGGGCAGACCGTCCTGTTCGACGTGCAGCTGATCGGCATTCTCTGAGCGCGCCGCACGTGTGCCGAACCATCCTGATACCGCAGCATGCCTGACCTGACCCCCGCACCCGACGCAGAAATCCTGATGGCGCAGCCGCGCGGCTTCTGTGCCGGCGTGGACCGTGCCATCGAGATCGTCGAGCGTGCGCTCGAGCGCTTCGGCGCGCCCATCTACGTGCGCCACGAGATCGTCCACAACGCCTATGTGGTGGCCGACCTGCGCCGCAAGGGCGCGGTGTTCGTGCGCGAGCTCGACGAGGTGCCCACGGGCGCCACCGTCATCTTCAGCGCCCATGGCGTGTCGCGCGAAGTGCGTGCTGACGCCGCCGCGCGCGGGCTGCACGTGTTCGATGCCACCTGCCCGCTGGTGACCAAGGTGCATGTCGAAGTGAGCAAGATGCGCGCCGAGGGCTGCGAGATCGTGATGATCGGGCATCGCGGCCATCCGGAGGTGGAGGGCACCATGGGCCAGGCCAGCGGCGGCATGCTGCTGGTGGAGTCGGTCGCCGACGTCGCCACGCTGCAGGTTGCCGACCCGTCGCGGCTGGCCTACGTGACCCAGACCACGCTGTCGGTGGATGAGACCCGCGAGATTGTGGCCGCGCTCAAGGCGCGCTTCGCGCAGATCCGCGAACCCAAGAAGCAGGACATCTGCTACGCCACGCAGAACCGCCAGGACGCGGTGAAGTTCATGGCGCCGCAGGTGGAGGTGGTGATCGTGGTGGGCAGCCCCAACAGTTCCAACTCCAACCGCCTGCGCGAGCTGGCTGAGCGTCTGGGCGTGCCGGCCTATATGGTGGATGCCCCCGAGCAGGTGCGCCCCGAATGGATCGCCGGCAAGCGCCGCATCGGCCTGACCGCCGGCGCTTCGGCGCCCGAGGCGCTGGCCCAGTCCATCGTCGAGCGCCTGCGTGAGCTTGGCGCGCGCCAGGTGCGCCCGCTGGACGGCATCGAAGAGAACATGGCCTTCCCGCTGCCGCGCGGGCTGCTGCCTGCCAGCGCAGCCGCCTGACCGGCGCGGGCCGCGCCTGCCTGCCAGCCTTGCCTTGAACAAGGGCGCCGCTTGATGCGGCGCCCTTTGTCTTTGGTGCGCCCGATTTGCAGCCGGCCGGCGCGAATAATGCACGCGGATGGTGCGGGTAATACATTGTTGTCCCGCTGATCAGACAAATCAGGGTAATCCCCTGGTCTGGGGTTTTCCCTATTATGGTGCGGCGCTACATTCTGCACATTAGAGATGGGTGCAACTGAATTTAAATGAAACACCTAATTAATAAAGGCGCATTATAGGTGGCGCTGGCGATGCTTATCCGCCTCATCGGGCAGCGCAGGCACGATTCTTGTAAGTAGGTGAGGCGACCGCGTCATGTGAGCGGGAATTGCCGCAATCTGTGCATTGGGGAAATTCCCTAGCTCATTTGACCGGTAAATAGTTAAGGATGTTGCGTCGCGTATTGCATCGACTAAGAAAGGGGATACAATGCGCGCGTTTCAAATTGAAACTAAACAAAGGCGGGCCAGGGAAACGTCCGGGAGGCGTTGAATATCCCTGTTTTTGTGAATCCTAGGAGATCACTCATGCAAATCACGTTTGCCAAGATTCTGCCGATCGCGGCCGCAGTGGCGCTGGTAGCAGCTTGCGGCAAGAAGGAAGAGAAGCCGGCGGATGCAGCTTCCACGGCGCCGGCGGCAACCGCCCCCGCAGCGGGCGACGTCGTCGTCAAGATCGGCCACGCGGCCCCGCTGACCGGCGGCATCGCGCACCTTGGCAAGGACAACGAAAACGGCGCCCGCCTGGCCGTGGAAGAAGTCAACAAGACCGGCCTGGAGATCGGTGGCAAGAAGATCAAGCTGGAACTGGTCGGCGAAGACGATGCCGCCGACCCCAAGACTGGCACCTCCGTGGCGCAGAAACTGGTCGACGCCAAGGTCGTGGCCGTGGTCGGCCACCTGAACTCGGGCACGTCGATCCCGGCCTCGAAGATCTATAGCGATGCCGGCATCGTGCAGATCTCGCCCTCGTCCACCAACCCGGACTACACCAAGCAGGGCTTCAAGACCACCTACCGCGTGGTCGCCACCGATGCCCAGCAGGGCCCGGCACTGGCCAACTATGCCAGCAAGACGCTCCATGCCAAGAGCGTGGCGATCGTCGACGACGCCACCGCCTACGGCAAGGGCCTGGCCGACGAGTTCGAGAAGACCGCCAAGGCGGCCGGCGTGAACGTGGTGGCGCGCGAGGCCACCAACGACAAGGCCACCGACTTCAAGGCCATTCTCACCAAGATCAAGGGCAAGAAGCCTGACGTCATCATGTACGGCGGCATGGACGCCACCGGCGGCCCGTTCGCCAAGCAGGCCAAGGAGCTTGGCATCGGTGCCAAGATCGTTGGCGGCGACGGCGTCTGTACCGACAAGGTGGCCGAACTGGCGGGCGACGCCGTGACCAACATCATCTGCTCCGAGGCCGGCCTGGCCCTGTCGAAGATGGAGCAGGGCGCGGACTTCTCCAAGCGCTACCAGGCTCGCTTCAACGCCCCGGTGCAGATCTACGCACCGTTCACGTATGACGCCGTGATGGTCGTCGTCGACGCCATGAAGCGCGCCAACTCGACCGAACCGGCTGCCATCCTGGCCGAAATGCCCAAGACCAACTACAAGGGCGTGATCGGCAATATCGCCTTCGACGAGAAGGGCGACATGAAGGAAGGCACCATCACGCTGTACGAGTACAAGGACAAGAAGAAGTCCGTCCTCGACGTCGTGAAGATGTAATCTGGGCTTACCGGCCCATCCGAACGGCACCGTGAGTATTTTGCGGTGCCGTTCTTTTTAGCCTCGCCTAATGTAGAAGCATCCTTACCATGGATGGAGCAGGGCAGGTCGCTTACCAGCAAACCAACCACCGCAACGTTACCCATTACACACCATGGTCCCCCCCCGGCATCCACACCATGCCGCAAGGTCCGGGACTGAAGCAGGAGTTTTCATGGATATCTTTATCCAGCAGATCGTGAACGGTCTGGTGCTCGGCAGCATCTATGCACTGATCGCACTGGGCTACACCATGGTCTACGGTATTCTCGGCATCATCAACTTCGCCCACGGCGATGTGCTGATGATCGGCGCGCTGACCGCCCTGTCAGCCATCCTCGGATTGCAGAAGTTCGCCCCCGGCCTGCCTGAATGGCTGACGCTGGTGATCGCTACGCTGATCGCCATGCCGGTCTGCGCGATCCTGTCCTATGCCATCGAGCGGATCGCCTACCGGCCCTTGCGCAATGCGCCACGGCTGGCCCCGCTGATCACCGCCATCGGTGTCTCCATCATCCTGCAGACGATGGGCATGCTGATCTGGTCGCGCAACCCGCTGACCTTCCCGCAGCTGCTGCCGTCGGAGCCGATCGACATCGGCACGACCGGCGCCACCATCACCGGCAAGGAAATGGTCATCATCGGCATGGCCGTGATGGTGATGTCCGGCCTGCTGGCCCTGGTCAACCGCACCAAGCTCGGCCGCGCCATGCGCGCCACCGCCGAGAACCAGAAGGTGGCCGGCCTGATGGGTGTTAACCCCAATTTCGTCATTTCCGCCACCTTCATGATCGGCGCCACGCTGGCCGCGCTGGCCGGCGTAATGATGGCCACCAACTACGGCAATGCCCACTTCTACATGGGCTTCATCCCCGGCCTGAAGGCGTTTACCGCCGCGGTGCTGGGTGGCATCGGCAACCTGGCGGGCGCCATGGTCGGCGGCATGCTGCTGGGCCTGATCGAAGCGCTCGGCGCCGGCTATATCGGCGACCTCACCAACGGCGTCTTCGGGTCGAACTACCAGGACGTCTTTGCCTTTATCGTGCTGATCACCGTGCTCGTCTTCCGTCCGTCCGGCATCATGGGCGAACGCGTGGCGGAACGCGCCTGAGGAGAGCGAATCCATGAATACTCCGATTCCATCCACGGCAGCCGTTGCGGCGCCCACCAAGGTGCCGGCCAAGACCCTGGCCGCACTGATTGGCTTCCTGGTGATCGCCCTGTGCGCACCGTTCTTCGTCCAGACCCTGGGCGGCAACTACTGGGTCCGCGTGCTGGACTTCGCGCTGCTGTACATCATGCTGGCGCTGGGCCTGAACATCGTGGTGGGCTTTGCCGGCCTGCTTGACCTGGGCTATATCGCGTTCTACGCGGTGGGCGCCTACCTGATGGCGCTGCTGGGCTCACCCCACCTGACGAACCAGTTCGAGTGGATCCAGCAACTGTTCCCCACCGGCATCCACCTGTCGATGTGGTTCGTGTTGCCGATCGCGATCCTGGTAGCCGCCACCTTCGGCGTGCTGCTCGGGGCGCCAACGCTGAAGCTGCGCGGCGACTACCTCGCCATCGTGACGCTGGGCTTCGGCGAGATCGTCCGTATCTTCATGAACAACCTGGACCGCCCGGTCAACATCACCAACGGACCCAAGGGCATCACCGCGGTGGATCCGGTTCACATCTTCGGCTTCGACTTCTCGAAGACGCACGAGATCCTGGGGCTGAAGTTTTCGCCGGTGTTTATGTACTACTACCTGCTGGTGTTCCTGGTCATCGTGATCGTGTTCGTGAGCCTGCGGCTGCAGACTTCGCGTATCGGCCGCGCTTTCGTGGCCATCCGCGAAGACGAGATCGCCGCCAAGGCGATGGGCGTCAACACCCGCAACATCAAGCTGCTGGCCTTTGCCATGGGCGCGTCGTTCGGCGGTGCCTCGGGCGCGGTGTTCGGCGCCTTCCAGGGCTTCGTGTCGCCGGAATCGTTCACGCTGTGGGAATCGATCTACGTGCTGGCCATCGTGGTGCTCGGCGGCATGGGCCATATCCCGGGCGTGATCCTGGGTGGCGTTCTGCTGGTGGGTTTCCAGGAGCTGCTGCGCGTGGTGGCGGAGCCGATGCAGACCGGTTTGTTCGGCCATGTCATCGTCGATGCCGAAGTGCTGCGCCAGCTGCTGTTCGGCCTGGCCCTGGTCGGCGTCATGCTGTATCGCCCGGCGGGCATCTGGCCGTCGCCGCGCAAGGAAGACCGCCCGGTGGTGCGCCGTGCGGGCAGCGTGGGCCGTTTCTGACCAGGAGGACAATATGAGCAACAACGATTTCCTCCTGTCGGTACAGGGGGTGAACAAGCGTTTCGGCGGCCTGCAGGCGCTGTCCGAGGTGGGCCTGCAGATCAAGCCGGGGGAGATCTATGGCCTGATCGGCCCCAACGGCGCCGGCAAGACCACCTTCTTCAACGTGATCACGGGGCTGTACACGCCGGATTCGGGCGAGTTCGTGCTGGGCGGCAAGGCCTACCAGCCGACCGCCGTGCATGAAGTGGCGAAGGCCGGCATCGCGCGCACGTTCCAGAACATCCGCCTGTTCGGCGAGATGACCGCGCTCGAGAACGTCATGGTCGGGCGCCACGCGCGTACCAAGGCCGGCCTGTTCGGCGCGATCTTCCGCCCGCCTTCGGTACGCCGCGAGGAAGAGGGCATCGAGGACATGGCGCATGACCTGCTCGACTATGTCGGCATCGGCAAGTACGCCAACTTCACCGCGCGCAACCTGTCTTACGGCCACCAGCGCCGGCTGGAGATCGCGCGGGCGCTGGCGACCGAGCCCAAGCTGCTGGCGCTGGACGAACCGGCCGCGGGCATGAACGCGACCGAGAAGGTGGAGCTGCGCGGACTGCTCGACAAGATCCGCAACGATGGCAAGACCATCCTGCTGATCGAGCACGACGTGAAGCTGGTGATGGGCCTGTGCAACCGCATGACGGTGCTGGACTACGGCAAGGTGATTGCCCAGGGCCTGCCGCATGAAGTGCAGAACAACCCCGCGGTGATCGAGGCCTACCTCGGCGCATCGGCACACTGATGGCCGGAGGACAAGCAATGACACAGACAGTACTGAAGATCTCGGGCCTCAAGGTCGCGTACGGCGGCATCCAGGCCGTCAAGGGCATCGACCTGGAAATCCAGGACGGCGAGCTGGTGACGCTGATCGGCGCCAACGGCGCCGGCAAGACCACCACCATGAAGGCCATCACCGGCCTGCAGGGCTGGGCCAGCGGCGACGTGGAATACATGGGCAAGTCGATCAAGGGCGTGCCCAGCTATGCGCTGCTCAAGCAGGGCCTGGCGATGGTGCCGGAAGGCCGCGGCGTGTTCGCGCGCATGACCATCACCGAGAACCTGCAGATGGGTGCCTACACGCGCAACGACGAGGCCGGCATCAAGGCCGACGTCGAGCGCATGTTCGGCATCTTTCCGCGCCTGAAGGAACGCGCCAACCAGCTGGCGGGCACCATGTCCGGCGGCGAGCAGCAGATGCTGGCAATGGCGCGCGCGCTGATGAGCCAGCCCAAGGTGCTGCTGCTGGACGAGCCCTCGATGGGCC
This sequence comes from Cupriavidus sp. SK-4, assembly GCF_000611125.1. Lineage (NCBI taxonomy): Bacteria > Pseudomonadati > Pseudomonadota > Betaproteobacteria > Burkholderiales > Burkholderiaceae > Cupriavidus > Cupriavidus sp. SK-4. Next base: position 5,350 of record NZ_JFJW01000083.1, on the reverse strand, counting down.
TGTCGCCGATCATGGTCGAGAAGATCTTCGAGGTCGTGCGCGACATCTCGGCGCAGGGCGTGACCGTGCTGCTGGTCGAGCAGAACGCGCGCCTGGCGCTGCAGGCTGCCCACCGCGGCTACGTGATGGAGTCGGGCCTGATCACCATGAGCGGGGACGCCAAGCAGATGCTTGATGATCCCAAGGTGCGCGCCGCCTACCTGGGCGAGTAAGGCGCGCGCCGCCGCCTCCCCCCCCGCCGCAAGAGGGGTGAGGGAGAGGGCAGGCGCACGCAGGCGCAAGGCCTTTCCCCTTGCCGCGGGGCCCCGCGCAACGCCTGCTAAGGCTGGTGTGCGCGGGTTCTGCGGCGCTGGCTCTCTCCCTCACTCCTCTGCGGCACCACAAAGAAAAAAGCCTCGCGCGAGCGAGGCTTTTTTCCGTCTGGCGAATGACCAGGCTCAGGCCAGCTTCTTCAGCAGCGTGCGCAGCATGCCGATCATCTGGTCGATCTCTTCGCGCGTCACGTTCAGCGCCGGCATGAAGCGCAGCAGGTTGGCGCGCGGTGCGTTCAGCAGCAGGCCTTGCGGCGCCATGTCGCGGGCTTCTTCCACCAGTTGCGGGCCGATGTCCTTGCCCAGCATCAGCGCGCGCAGCAGGCCGTCGCCGCGTTCGCCGGCCAGGCCGAACTCGGCGGACAGCGCCAGCAGCTGTTCCCTCAGGTATTCGCCCTTGGCCTTGACGTCGTCGAGGAAGCCGGGCGCGGTCAGCTGCTCGATCACGGCGCTGCCCACCGCGGTCATCAGCGGGTTGCCGTTGTAGGTGCCGCCCTGGTCGCCGGCCTCGAAGCTGGCGACCTCGGCCTTGCACAGCAGCGCCGACAGCGGCACGCCGCCGCCGATGCCCTTGCCCAGCGTCATGATGTCCGGCTCCACGCCCGCCAGCTCGTAGGCGAACAGGGTGCCGCAGCGCCCGCAGCCGGTCTGCACTTCATCGACGATCAGCAGCAGCCTGTGCTTGTCGGCCAGCGCGCGCAGGCCCTGCATGAACTCGCGCGTGGCGGGGAGCACGCCGCCTTCGCCCTGCACCGGTTCCAGCATGATGCCGACGGTCTTGTCGGTGATCAGCTTCTCCACCGAAGCCAGGTCGTTGAGGTTGGCCTTGGGGAAGCCCGACACCTGCGGCGCGAAGATGGTGTCCCAGCCGGCCTTGCCCGACGCGCTCATGGTGGCGAGCGTGCGGCCATGGAAGCTGTGGTCCATGGTGATGATCTCGAAGGCGCCGTCCTTGTGCTTGCGGCCCCATTTGCGCGCCAGCTTGATCGCGCCTTCGTTGGCCTCGGCGCCGCTGTTGGCGAAGAAGACCTTGTCGAAGCAGCTGTGGTCGGTCAGCTGCCGGGCCAGCTTGAGCATCGGCTCGTTGTAGAAGGCCGGGCTCGGGTTGATCAGCCGGTGCGACTGGGCCACCAGCGCGTCGATCATGCCCTGGTTGGAATGGCCCAGGCAGTTCACTGCCCAGCCTTGCACGAAGTCCAGGTATCGCTTGCCGTTGTGATCCGTCAGCCAGGAGCCCTTGCCCTCGGTGAACACGAGCTCGGGCCGGTTGGTGATGTACATCAGGGATTGGACGGGAAACTCAGCAAATGCCATGGCGGACTCCAGGGGTCGGCTTTAAACGATGGACGGACGGGCGTAACAACCGGAACAAAAACAAAAAGCCACGGGGGTTGCCCGTGGCTCGTTGACATGAACAGACGCAGTCGACGGTCAGCCGCGCGGCACCCCAGCGGGGAGCGACGTACGGAAGCTGCGGCGTCGGTTGAAGGTCATGTGCATGCGGGCAAATATAAGGTGCATGCGCCCGGGTGTCAAAACGAATTTTGGCAGGCCCGGGCATTGTTGCGCTGACGGAACGGCTGGCGGCGGCTCGCGCCTCAGGCCGCCGGGGCCGAGCCGGCCGGGTGCATGTCGGCCTCGGAGGTGAACGAGTCGGCGAAGAACGCGTCCTCGTGCAGCTTGCACTGGCGGGTGAAGTCGCCGCGCGCGGCATTGATCATCACCGGGGCGCCGCAGGCATAGACCTCGTGGCCCGACAGGTCGGGATGGTCGGCGATCACGGCCTGGTGGACAAAGCCGGTGCGGCCCTGCCAGTTGTCTTCAGGCAGCGCGTCGGAGACCACCGGCACGTATTGGAAGTTGGGCAGCTCGCGCGCCCACTGCTCGCACAGCGCGTGCATGTACAGGTCCTTGGGCCGGCGGCCGCCCCAGTACAGGGTCATCGGGCGCTGGATGCCGGTGTAGGCGGCGTGCTCGACGATGGCCTTGATCGGCGCGAAGCCGGTGCCGGAAGCCAGCAGGATGATCGGGGTCTCGGATTCCTCGCGCAGGAAGAAGCTGCCCAGCGGGCCCTCGAAGCGCAGGATGTCGCGCTCCTTCATGGCGGGCTGGCCTTCCCTGGCGCCGAATACGTAGTCGGTGAAGGCGCCGCCCGGCATATGGCGGATATGCAGCTCGATCGGGCCGTCTTCATGCGGCGGCGTGGCGATCGAATAGCTGCGGCGCTTGCCGTCGCGCAGCAGGAATTCCACGTACTGGCCGGCCAGGTACTGCATGCGCTCGGTAGCCGGCAGCTGCAGCTTGATGGCGATCACGTCATCTGCCAGGCGCTCGATCGCGGTCACGCGGCACGGCACCTTCTTGATCGGGATGTCGCCCGCGCCGTGGACTTCGCGGCACTCGATGGTGACGTCCGAGGCGGCGTTGGCGCAGCAGAACAGGGCGCGGCCCTCGGTTTTCTCCTGCGCGGTCAGTGCCGCCGGGGCGTGGTCGCCCTGCACGATGGTGCCTTCGAGCACGCGGCCCTTGCACGAGCCGCAGGCGCCGTTCTTGCAGCCGTAGGGCAGCCCGATGCTGTGGCGCAGGGCCGCGCCGAGGATGGTTTCGTCCGTGGCCACTTCAAACTTGTGGCCGCTGGGCATGACGGTTACTTGATAAGCCATAATCGGTCTATGAGCCAAATTCTGTCGAAGCTGCAGCCCTCGCGCCTCCCACAAGTCCCACGGCTGCCGGCACCTTCGCGCCAGCTGGGCCGCCCGCGCCTGTTGATCGTCGGCTGCGGGGATGTGGGGACGCGCTGCCTGCGAATCCTGTCGTCGCGCATGCGTGTCTTTGCCGTGACTTCACAGCCGGCG
>NZ_JFJW01000083.1:0-2151 GCF_000611125.1 Cupriavidus sp. SK-4 | reverse complement strand
GGCGGTGCCGCTGGTGGCGGACCTGGACCGGCCGGCCACGCTGGCACGGCTGCGCGGGCTGGCCACGCAGGTGCTGGACCTGGCGCCGCCGCCCGGGCAGGGCGAAGGCGATCCGCGCACGCGTGCCTTGCTCGCCGCCTTGCGCCGGGCGGCCTGGCGCAAGGCCAGGACGTCGGCCGGCATGCTTCCCGGCGAGCCCGCCATTCTACCCGAGCGGGGCAGGCCCCGCGCTGCGTTTGTCTACGCCAGCACGTCGGGCGTGTACGGCGACCGGCAGGGCGCCCGGGTCTCGGAATTCCACGCGGTGCGGCCCCAGACCGCCCGCGCGCGCCGCCGCGTGGCCGCCGAGCAGGCAGTGCGCGGCTTCGGCCGCGATGCCGGCTGGCGTGCCAGCATCGTGCGCATCCCCGGCATTTATGCCGAAGACCGCCTGCCGCTGGCGCGCCTGCACCGCGGCACGCCCGCGCTGGTGCCGCAGGACGATGTCTACACCAGCCATATCCACGCCGACGACCTGGCGCGCACCATGGTCGCGGCGCTGTTCCGCGGCCGCGCGCAGCGCGTGGTCCATGCCAGCGACGACACCGAGTTGCACATGGCCGACTATTTCGACCTGGTCGCCGACCNGCCCGCCGCGGCTGGCCGCGTCCGCCGCGGGTCACGCGCGGCGAGGCGCGTGAAGTGATCGACAAGACGCTGCTGAGCTTCATGAGCGAATCGCGCCGCCTCGACAACCGCCGCCTGAAACGCGAACTGCGCCTGCGGCTGCGTTATCCCACCGTCACCTCCTTCTTCGACGCCTGACGGCCTTGCCGGGGCGTCCCGGTGCGGCTGGCACGGGGTTTGCTATGACTGTGCGTCGTTTTGCTCCTGTCTATACAGCAATGCTTCCATTGCCCCGCCTTGGTGCTGGCACCGTAATCCGTGAGCCGGGGTGGTGCTAGGCCCGTTGAGGGGTTCCTGCTGGAAAGCGCCTTTTAAGGTGTTTATCCGCCTGGTTGCTTGGTGGAAGCCCTACGTTGACTTGTATATACAGGTACTGTTTAATGTCCGAAAACAAGCGCGGCCGCACGCATGGCCTGCCGTCGACGGACACACCAAAGGAGCGTACAGATGAGGAATCACAGCAGGATTCGCGGTCGGATTGCAGTGCAGGCCGCGGTGCTGGTTGCGGCATTGGGGGCCGGTGCGGCCCAGGCGCAAAACACCCAGGTCACGCTGGGCATGAGCGGCTGGACCGGTTTCGCGCCGCTGACGCTGGCCGACAAGGCCGGCATCTTCAAGAAGCACGGCGTGGACGTCGACATCAAGATGATCCCGCAGAAGGACCGCCACCTGGCGCTGGCCTCGGGCGCGATCCAGTGCGCGGCCACCACGGTGGAAACGCACGTGGCCTGGAACGCCAACGGCGTGCCCATCACCCAGATCGTGCAGCTCGACAAGTCCTACGGCGCCGACGGCCTGGCCGTGCGCAGCGACGTCAAGAGCTTTGCCGACCTGAAGGGCAAGACCATCGGCGTCGATGCGCCGGGCACCGCGCCGTATTTCGGCCTGGCCTGGATGCTGAAGAAGAACGGCATGTCGCTCAAGGACGTCAAGACCACCACGCTGTCGCCGCAGGCGGCCGCCCAGGCCTTCGTGGCCGGCCAGAACGACGGCGCCATGACCTATGAGCCGTACCTGTCGACGGTGCGCCAGAACCCGGACAAGGGCAAGATCCTGGCGACCACACTCGACTACCCGATGGTGACCGATACGCTGGGCTGCGCGCCGAAGTGGCTTAAAGAGAATCCCAAGGCCGCGCAGGCGCTGGTCGACAGCTACTTCGAGGCGCTGGAGATGATCCAGAAGGAGCCGGCCAAGGCCAACGACATCATGGGCGCGGCGGTCAAGCAGACCGGCGAGCAGTTCGCCAAGTCCTCCGCCTACCTGCGCTGGCAGGACCGCGAGGCCAACCGCAAGTTCTTTGCCGGCGAGCTCGCCAGCTTCAGCAAGGAAGCGGCGGCGGTGCTGCTGGACATCGGCGTGATCCGCCAGGTGCCGGACGTGACGGCGCTGTATGACGCGCGTTTCCTCAAGTAACCGACAGTCTTCAGGAGGCGTGACGTCATGACACAAGCCAGACTTGGAACACCCGCCCCGGCCGCTGCC
>NZ_JFJW01000082.1:0-13758 GCF_000611125.1 Cupriavidus sp. SK-4 | reverse complement strand
TGAGCCAGCAGTTGATCGATCAACTCATCCGCAGCGTGCGCCTCAGCTGCAACCCGGCCAACTCTCTCAGCTGCAACTGACTGATGCAGCTCAGCAACCTTTTGCTGAAGCAGCTCAAGCTCACCTGAAAGCGTTGTGTTGCGTGCCGCCAGCTCGTCGAATCTCGTTGCTCGGTGATGGCCAGCACCTGGCGTACTGCGGACTGCGCTACTGCGCTTTGCCACACGTCAGAAGCCACCTGGCCGAAATGGTCCAGGAGGAATTCAGGGACGTCTGGACGCTGGATCCGGATCCGGGCCGTCTTTCGCAGGTTCTCGCAGAAGCCGTTGATCTCTTCCTGAGCCGTGCTCATGCTCGGCGACCGCCCATTATCCGCCAGCAAACTCACGACCCACTGGGCACTTGGCCGCTGGCCGAATGTGAGGAACAGGTCCCTTGCTAGTTCCCGAATCTGGTCGCGGTAGCCGGCGCTGTGACAGGGCCTTGTCACGCCCCTAGTGGCGGCCCATGACCGGAAAACACCAGCGGGCGCGTCTCCCCGGGCAAAGCGGGGTGGGCGGCAACCCGTGCGCGCGACGGTAACTTCTTGACTCTTGGCGCGACGGCACGCGAGCGCGAGTTGGAGCGGACCTGGGCTTGCCACCGTAGCCGGCAATGCTCACTGCAAATTGCATTCGTTCGGTGCCTCTGCCGTTTGCCTGGTGCCCGCGCGCCTACGACAGCAGGCTTTCGTAGGGGATGCGCAGGCCATCGTGCAAGCGCTTGACCATGCTCAGGCTGAGCTTGCGCTTGCGGTTCAATACTTCAGACACGCGGCCACTGGAGCCAATGAACGGCTCAAGATCGCGCGTGGTGAGGCCCTGCTGATCCAACCGAAACTTGATGGCCTCGACCGGATCGGATGGCGGCATAGGGTAATGCTCTTCCTCGTAGCGTTCCACGAGGATCGACAAGACTTCCAGCTCATCGCCTTCGGGCGAACCAACCGGCGCGCCCCATAGCTGGCCAATGCGCTCCATGGCGGTGTCGTAGTCTAGTTCGGTACGAATGGGCTTGATATCCATCACACGCTCTCCGCGTCAACTTTGTCGTATTGGGCATGGGTGCCAACGAAACGGACCCACGCGATCTGGCGTTCATAGTCGATAGCCAGGATCAAGCGATACTTGTTCCCGGCGATGTTGAACACCACGCGACCACCCTTGAGGATGCTGGCTGTCCGTAGTTCGGCTTTCACATCCTGTTGTGTAGCATATGTCACTTTCTCCATGTGGCGATACCACTCCGTGAGGGGTGATATCGCATCCGCATACGCGGGGTCGCTCTCCCAAAACTCTCGCAGCGTCCGCCGCGCAATGATCCGCATCCTTTGGTTCTCCCATTTTGGGAGGTCTGTCTATCTCGGGGCGATTGAGGGTCCGCTATTCGCAAATATGTGGAGCTTAAGATATTTGCGAATCTCGGCCAGAAGCCCTCGGACTGAAAAGGAGGAGAACGCTGGCCAATCAGCACTCCGCAAGCGGCGTTGTTAAGGCAATTAATTGGCAGTAGCGACCCGCCACCAGAAAGGCCGCCAGCAAAGGGCAGTCGCACCTACCCGAGCGGATCCACAGTCGGTGTGTCCGTGACAGTGGGAGGTGGGGTCTTCCATTCATGAGGTCCGGCGGGTGTGCTTGTGAGGTCAAATAGAATTTCATCATCGTGAAATTACAAAGCGCGGGCAGGCTCTGGGCTGGCTTGCTGTAATTAAGGAAAGACGGCGGGCCTTATGTCTTGTGGGTCCACCCAATCCGATGACGTTCCTGCGTGGCCTCGTGCCGCGCATCCTCGCTGTGCAGGTAAGCGCTCGTGGTCGAGATCGACGAATGCCCAAAATTATCCCGCACGTAACGCAAATCCACCTGCCGGTCGGTCATGTGCGAGCCGGCGGTGTGGCGCAGCCAGTGCGCCGAGGCACTGGCCAGCACCGCGGCCTGCGCCTCCCAGTCGGGCCCGCGCGCGCGGAGGCGCGCGGCGGCCAGGCCGAACACTTCCTTCAGAATCAGGTGCAGCGCCCCGCGTGACAGGCCTTTTTCTTCGTGCTGACGGTCGTGCTGCCGGTCCTTGCGGCCAATCACAGGCAGCAGCAGCGGGCGCGTCTCGCCGGGGTGCGGCGTCGGCGCCAGCAGCGCGGCGGTAGCGCGCCAGTTCGGCAATCAGTTCGTCGGTCGCCGGCACCAGCCGGGTCTTATTGCCCTTGCCGGTGACCTCGAGCCACCAGCGCTCGATGCCCTGCGCATCGCGCCGGCAGAAGAAGGCGCCCATGGCCGTGCCGGTGACTTCGGCCGCGCGCAGTCCGCCCAAGTAGAGCACGCTCAACAGCCAGCGGCAGCGCGCCGCATGCAGCCGTCCGCGCGCGGTGGCGGTGTCGGTCGTCCCCGGCATCGCTGCGACGGTGTCTTTGACGGCGTCCCAGAGGTCGTGGCTCAGGTAGCGGGTGATGCGTGGCTGCGTCGGCGTGCGCTGGCGGCGCGCCAGCGCCAACGGATTGCCGGCCAGGTAGCCGGCCTCGGTGAGCCAGGCAAAGAGGGCGTTCAGGATCACCAGCGCGTGGCGCACGCTCGCCGGCGACAGCGGCCCGGCAAACGGGCGCCAGTCCGGGTGGCCACGGCCGAGCTTCTTGCTGCCGGCGAGCACCCAGCGCGCGGTGGGCTGCGGGTCGGCCAGGAAGCGTTCGTAGACCAGCAGGTCCTCGTGCGTCAGCGACCGCCGTTTCACGTTACAAGATCCTGCACGCCAGTTCGCCGTCGTCACACAAATTGCGGAAGACCCAACTTTCCTTTGTTCTACGGTTCGTGCTTATCGCTGTGCCCTGGCAAAAGCCAGCTCTCATGCCGGCACAACCGCCGGCGCCAGCCCCGCCTCGTTGACGGTGCGTTCCTCGGGGCACTTGCCCGAGGAAGTTGCCGTTTCGGTCTTCGCGGCGCTGATCGAACTATGGGCACTGCACCTCAGATTCGAGGAGGACGCCGGGCACATCCAGGTGCTGTCACAGGACGATGTCCGCGGGCTGGTCTCCGTCTAAGTAGAAATCCTAGACAATACACATTGGTTATTTTCAGCCCGGGTTTTTTCATTCGACAGTAATAGCCCCAGACGCCAATATGTTTCGAAACAGCGATCGGTATCAGGCGGCACAGATCAGCTGCGGTTTGATGATGCGCTTTCTTCTTCGGCCAATGAACGTTGTTTCCACTTTGAAACGGTCATGCCAAAGTGCTTTCTGAACCAGAAGGCGAAAGCGCTGGCACTTGAGAATCCGAGAAGATCTGCGAGTTCGGCGAGTGAGCGGTCGCTGTCGAGTATCTGGCGGGACGCGAGCTCAACCCTGATCGACTGAAGCAAGGAGAAGAAACTTACGCCCTCTGCAGAAAGACGGCGATGCAAGGTTCTGCGATCTACCCCAAGGTGCTTTGCCACCTGATCCGACGTACACCTTCCGCTGGGCAACATGGCAACAACGACATGTCGAACGGTGTGCGTCGCGCTTTCAACCGAATCAGAAAGCGCCTGATCCAGAAATCGACGGACATATGGCGCCATGCGGTAGTCATTGCCAGGTATCGGTACAGCCAGATCCCGTGCGGCGCAGACGATGCCGTTGAAACTCGCATTGAACTCGACGGCGACGCCGAACAGTGTCTTGTGACATGTGGCATTGCGCGGTGGTCGGTGCTCGAAACAAACGCTTCGGGGACGCCATGTTGGCCCCAATAGCTCTTCGATGGTCCGGTATAGCACCCCCACTGCCATTTCAATCGACTGCCGCACTGGGAGCCTGCCGGTGGGCAGCATCTTTTCTCGAATCAGCACAGCCTCCTCGTAGTCCTCAATGCTGGTCAACAGCGTGGCATTGATCAGCCGCATGTATCGACACAGGCTCTCCAGCGCTTGCCGCACATTTGGTGCTTCCCGCATCACAACGCTGATCGGCCCCATGTTGGACAGTCGCCGGTTCATGGCGAGTTGCAACCCGAAGTCCTCCACACCTGCCGCCTGGGCGCTGTCCTGAAGTACCCGGCGTACTGCTGCGACACTGATAGGTGTGTCCGGGTCGAGAAGGCTGCGGGGATTCAGTCCTGCCTTGCGCAACAGGCCGTCCGGATTGAGTCCGTGGTAGCGCGCCAGTTCCGCGTAGCCGGCAAGGCTGGCGCTTCGGACCAGGGGGATGTGCTGTGGCATGGTTGTGTCCCAATTTAGACATTGTATGTCCCAAATGATACATCGATGTCGACGTTGCCGAAGTATCCTTCGGATGCTGACCTTGGCTCCATGGGGGCCAACGTGTGGTGCAGGACTGCATACCAATATCAGGAGTGGACGCGAGCCGTTGGCAAGCTCGCGTCCTGCACCAGCTCAAACGGAATTCCATCATGACAACATCTACTGTGCTCATCGTCCCCGGTCTGCGTGACCAGGTTGCGGAGCATTGGCAAACATTGCTGGCGGAGCGGTTGCCCGATGCCCGTACGGTGCCGCCCATGGGACGGGAAAATCTTGACTGCTCCCGCCGGGTCGCGGCGATCGAGCAGGCAGTGGCAGACATCGACGGGCCTGTCGTGCTGGTCGCCCACAGTGGCGGCTGCATCATGCTTGCTCACTGGGCCCTGACAACCGCACACGCGGCACGAATCAAGGGCGCGCTTCTGGCATGCCCACCCGACTTTGAACGCCCCATGCCGGAAGGCTACCCGACACTGTCCGCGATACAGGCCAGCGGTTGGCTCCCGGTACCGCGCCAGCGGCTACCGTTTCCAAGCCTGGTCGCGACTAGCCAGGACGATCCGCTGGGCGAGCTGCCCAGGGTTCTCGAACTCGCACTAGCCTGGGGCAGCGACACGACGGACCTGGGCAAGGTCGGTCACCTGAACCCCGCATCGGGCTACGGCCCATGGCCGATGGCCGAACAGTTGATTGCGCAGCTCGACGCAGCTCACTGATCTCCGAGGTGCACACTGAGAGTATGTCAGCACCGCTGACTGAGCAAACATCAGGGCAGCTCTCAACGCAAGAGCTGCCTGCTTATCCCGCGCTGCAGGACCTTAGCCCGATGCCAAGGTTCCGCGCGTACTGTTCGATGGCGCAGCCGCCGCAATGATTTTGCAGAAATGAGAGGAGACCATATGCACAAGAAAATGAGAGGAGACCATATGCACAAGAATTGCAGAATGCAAGGGCGTCGCTGGGTGCTGGCGGCGGCCTTGGGGCTGGCGTGCGGCGTGCCTGCCGCGCATGCGCAGGTGAGCTGGACGAGCAAGCCCCTGCGCCTGGTCGTAGGGGGGCCCGGAGGCGGTACCGCCGATGCGGTGGCGCGCGTGCTGGCCGAAGGGTTGCACCAGAAGCTGGGCAGACCCGTGATTGTCGAATCGAAGCCGGGTGCGGCTGGAGCCTTGGCAATCAGCGATCTGATCAATAGCGGCAAGGATGGCTCGACCTTTCTGGTGATCCAGGGCGGTGCCGTCAGCGAAACGCCGCTGGCCACCAAGGTGCACTACCAGCCGTTCAAGGACCTGAAGCCGCTGGCACAGCTCAGCCGCACCGCACTGGTGCTGGTCGCCAACAATGAATTGCCGGTCAACAACCTGCAGCAGTTGGCCGCGTATGGCAAGGCGCAAAAAGACGGCCTGTCGTTTGCTTCCTACGCGACGGGTATGCGTGCCCATACATCGGGGATGTTGCTGGGGCAACTGCTAGGCATTTCGATGAGGCATGTGGGCTACAAGGGATCGCCGCCTGGGCTGACCGATCTGATGGGAGGGCATGTGCCCTTGATGATGGATGGCTTGTTGACGTCGCTGCCGCTCATCAAGGCTGGCAAGATTAAGGCGCTGGCCGTGAACTACCCAACTCGTGCATCTGCATTGCCGAATGTGCCCACATTCAAAGAGTTGGGCTATCCGCAACTTGCAGATACTACTGGCTGGATGGGCGTTTGGGCGAATCCCGCTGCGCCGCCCGAAGCCCAGCAAGCGATTCGTGATGCCTCGCTGAAATTCTTCGCGCAGCCGGATACCCAGAAAAAGCTGCGTGAAATGGGCATGGAGCCTGGAAGCAATGCCACAACCGAGGAGCTGACAGCCGATCTGAAGCAGGCCTACAAGAATCAGGCAGAGCTCCTGAAGTCCATTAACTATCAGCCTGAATAAGCGCCAAGAAACCGCTCATGTTGACCTCTCCCGGATTGCAAGTCGATTGACACGATGGTCGGCGCCATACTAATCGGTAAACTAAATTACTGCACTCTCAGGAGAGAACGTCCCATGGAGAAGCTGGTGCGCATCTCGCGCGAGTTGAACAGAGAAATCGCGCAGGTGGCTGATGCTGTCGCAAAATGAAAAATGGATAGCGTGATTTGGAAAATGGTTTTTTTCTGAATTGACTTAAAGTAAAAATTCTCTCGACTTTCGATGGTGACAGCATACGCTATTCACGGCAAGATTTATCCAAATACCACGAAGATTGAGATTTAGTTGTGGCGATGCTTTCTGCTGCCATGACAATCTTGCAAGCGAAATCCGTTGATCTAATTTTTAATAGGGGACTCATAATGAACTTTCTTGACGGCCACCTGTATCCAGAAAACCAGCAACCCTTGGTTATTACCGCTGCGCCATATGCGCCCGGTTATTTGCCTTCAGACTTCCCTGAGGACATCCCCGTATCTATGGAAGCACAGATCCAAAAGGCTGTGGATTGTTATAACGCAGGCGCAACCGTGCTGCATCTGCATGTGCGCGAACCGGATGGCAAGGGCAGCAAGCGCCTGTCCAAGTTCAACGAGCTGATTGCCGGCGTGCGCAAGGCCGTGCCCGAGATGATTATCCAGGTGGGGGGCTCCATCAGTTTTGCCCCCGAAGGCGAAGGCGAAGCCGCCAAATGGCTGAGCGACGACACCCGCCACATGCTGGCCGAACTGGATCCCAAACCAGACCAGGTAACCGTTACCGTCAACACGACCTTGATGAATGTTACCGAGCACGCTGAAGACGCAGACTACGCGGGCCTTTCGCGGGGCGTTCCAGCCTACTACAACGCATACAAGGAGATGATCGTTCCCTCTGGTCCGGGTTGGGTGGAGGAGCATATTCGCCGTCTTAGCAAGGCAGGTATCCAAAGCGCCTTTCAATGCTACAACATCAACAGCTTCGAGACTGTGGAGCGCCTGATGCGCCGCGGCATCTACAAGGGCCCGCTGGTAATGAATTGGGTAGCACTCAGCGGCGGCTTTGACAAGCCCAGTATCTATAGCCTCGCCAATATCGTTCGTGATGTGCCAGATGGAGCCATGCTGACCGTGGAAAGCAACCAGCGCAACGTGCTGCCGGTGAACATGATGGGTATCGCCATGGGCTTGCATGTGCGCTGCGGTATTGAAGACGGTGTTTGGAACCAGCAGCGCAACGGTAAGGCTAGTAGTGTGTCTCAGATCGAGCAACTGGTACGTATTTCGCGCGAGTTCGGCCGTCCTATTGCAAGTGCCAAGGAGGCACGTGAGATCTGCAAGATCGGCGTGTTCTATGACACCGTCGAGGAAACTCTGGAAGCCAACGGCTTTGCCCCCAATCGTAAGGGCGGAACCCAGGGGTATCTGCTCAAGACGGTCTGAGCGCCTAACTCACCATCCGATTCCCGGCTGCATCACTGTTACGGGCAGAGGGAGCCAGCATGCTGATTTTTACCAACGTGCTGCCAAGCATTTGCTGTGAGATAGCCATGGTGCATTCATTAGCCTTGAGCAAATGAATGCACTGTGGCATTCGGCTTGTATGGTGAGCCAGCCTCCTGACGCGTCTCGATCGCGCCCGCGAATTCGGGCAGACGTGGGGCAGTCGCTTCGTCGAACTCGGCGAGGTCGGGCATCTGAATCCGGCCTCAGGCCACGGCGAGTGGCCGCGGGCAGAAGAGTCCATTCGAGGACTCATGACCGAACGATGGCCAGGTGCCACTGGCGGGGAAAAAAGGAACCGGCCCTGGATGATTTGAAGACGACAATGCCCGAGTCACGCATCAGAGGCGTGGGATTTTCTATGAGGAATGTGTGAAATGTTGTTTGAAACTATCGATACGGGTTGTCTCAATGATGAAGACCTTCCCTGGATGCCTTACGCGCCATATTCGGACGAGGTGCAAATCAAGTACTTCAAGATCGATCCGGTCCGCGGCGAAACGATCAGCCTGTTAAAGATACCGTCGGGCGCGAAACTCGCCACGCATCACCACACCAGCACCGTGATCGTCTATACGGTTCGGGGTAGCTGGAAGTATCTGGAGCACGATTGGGTCGCAAGGGAAGGGAGCGTGGTCTACGAGACTGCTGCCACGAGCCATACGCCCATTGCCGTGTCGGAAAGTGAAGTTGTCACGTTCAATGTTGTCTCTGGCGAGCTGCTTTATCTCGACAAAAATGGCAACGTGGTCGCGACAGAAAACTGGCGCACCGCGATGCGCCGCTACCTTGATCATTGCCACAAGAACGGCATCGAACCGAAGGATCTCTCGAGTTTCTCGCAGTAAGTCAGCGGAGGGGGCACGCGGGGCGCGACCTTGCGCTCGCACCCGGCACGGCACACAAAGCCAAACTGAGGATAACAATGAGTTCGATAAATGAGAGTATTGTCACCCGTTACTTCGATCTGTCAGGTCTGACGGTCGTGGTCACGGGCGCAGGGTCGGGCCTGGGCCGGCAGGCGGCGCGCACGCTAGCCGCTGCTGGCGCGCAGGTCGCGCTGCTGGGCAGGCGGCCCGATCCGTTGAGCGAGACAGAAGACATGATCGTGCGGGATGGCGGCGTCGCGCGCCACTTTCCGGTCGATGTCACGGACCAGGAGGCAGTTGCTCTCGCGTTCGACGAAATCCAGCGAACCATGGCACCGCTCTGGGCGCTCGTCAACAATGCTGGAGCGGGCGGTCGCGCCGCGCTGATCGATGTCGACGCGCAATTGTTCGACCGTGTGTTTGGCGTCAATACGAAGGCCGCGCTTCTCACGGCAACGGCGTTCGCGCGACGGCTGGTCGCCAGCACGTTGCCGGGACGCATCATCAACATCTGCTCGCTTGCTGCGCAAACGCACACGCCGAATCTGTCAATCTATAGCGCGAGCAAGGCTGCACTCGAGTATCTGACCCGATCGATGGCTCACGAATGGGCGTGTTACGGCATCAATGTCAACGCGATCAATCCGGGCTACATCGAGACCGACATCAATCGCGCGCTGTTTCAGACGCCGGCCGGCAAGAAGATTGTCGAAGGACTGCCGCGCCGACGGCTCGGCACGCCCAAAGCGCTCGACGGTGCGTTGCTGCTGCTTGCATCGCCGGGAAGTGATTTCATGACGGGGGCGACGCTTTCGGTGGATGATGGGCAGCGCTTCGTGATGGGTTGATTCCTGCGAATCGCGTGCCGGACGCGCTCAGCTTCCGGATGTTTCACGCCAATGCCACGGGCGACCAGATGAAGGGATGAGCGATGAGCACGGCTCGCGAAGTACCGTCACCGGACAGTCAGCATCACGATCTGTTCGGTGAATAGAAGGCGGGCACAGAATGATAAGTCCTTCTTGTGTATTGACAGGCGGGTATGCGACGGAACTCCCACAATCCTTTCACAAGGCCGCAGTTGTCGAGGCGGTTCGCCCGGATCGTTCGTCGGGAGGTGGTCAGCACGGCGACGGAAGCGTTGAAAAGCTCAAACACGGCCTCGATGAGGCGAACGAAATGCGAAAGCGGTCTGCGCAGGCGTCCACGCATGCTCGCGCACCAGACTTTCACTCTCAAAGGAAAATGGCTATGCAGGTCGAACGATTGACTTGTTCCATCGGCGCCGAGGTGTCAGGCGTCAATCTCGGTGATGCATCGCGCGATGCGACGTTGTTCGCCGAGATCAAGGCGTTGCTGCTCGTGCACAAGGTTCTGTTCCTGCGCGACCAGGACATCACGCGCGCCGAGCACGTTGCATTCGCGCGCCGGTTTGGCCAGCTTGAGGATCATCCGATCGTCGGCAGCGATCCGGAGCATCCGGGCCTCGTGCAGATCTACAAGTCGCCGGACCAGCCGCTCGACCGCCGCGAGAATTCGTGGCACACCGACGCGACGTGGCGCGTGGCGCCACCAATGGGCGCCGTGCTGCGCTGCGTCGAGTGCCCGGACGTTGGCGGCGACACGATGTGGGCGAACATGGCACTCGCGTATGAGCAACTGCCGCAGCACGTGAAGGACGATATCGCTGATCTGCATGCAAACCACAGCATCCAGTCGAGCTTCGGCGCTTCGATGCCGATCGAAAAACGTCTGGCGCTGAAGGCGCAGTACCCGGACGCCGAGCATCCAGTGGTGCGCACGCACCCTGAGACGGGCGAGAAGGTGTTGTTCGTCAACAGCTTCACGACGCACTTTGTCAATTACAAGACGTCCGCGCGCGTGCGCGTCGGGCAGGACGGCAACCCGGGCTCCGGCCAGTTGCTCGCCTATCTGATCAGCCAGGCCTATATCCCCGAATACCAGGTCCGCTTCCGCTGGAAGAAGAACAGCGTTGCGATCTGGGACAACCGCTGCACCCAGCACTACGCAGTAATGGATTATCCACCCTGCGTCCGGAAGATGGACCGGGCGGCGATCATCGGCGACCGGCCGTTCTGAACCCGGGTCCTTCGCCGGCGCAGCGTCGGCGGACCGCACACACACATCGGCCCCCGTTGATATAGACCGACGGCGGCGTCCCGCCGTCCAAACAAACGAACAGGAAACGAAACAGATGGCACATGCGATCAGGATTCACGAGACAGGCGGCCCCGAGGTGATGCGCTGGGAGGAAGTGGCCGTCGGGCAGCCCGGTCCGGGCGAGGTGCGGCTGAGCCACGTGGCAGTCGGCCTCAATTTCGCGGACACGTATTTCCGCTCGGGCCTCTACCCGATGCCGCTGCCAGGCGGCATGGGCGTCGAGGCGGCGGGCGTCGTGGAAGCGATCGGCTCGGGCGTGACAAACGTTGCGCCCGGCGATCGCGTGACCTACACCGGCTTCCTGAACACGCTCGGCGCGTATAGCACCGAGCGTCTGATTCCGGCTGCACCGCTGATCAAGCTACCCGACGGCATCGATTGTGAAATCGCCGCGGCGATGACGATGCGCGGCCTGACGTCGGCCTACCTGCTGCGCCGCATCTGGCCGTTGCAGGCGGGTGAGACGATTCTCGTGCACGCTGCGGCGGGCGGCGTCGGGCTGATTCTCTGCCAGTGGGCTAAGTTGCTTGGACTCACCGTCATTGGCACCGTGTCGACGGAGGAAAAGGCCGCAGTCGCGCGCGCGCATGGCTGTGACCACATCGTCTACTACACGCGCGAGGACGTCGCGAAGCGAGTGCGCGAGCTGACGAACGGCGTCGGCGTGTCCGTCGTCTACGACAGCGTTGGGAAAGACACCTTCGATGCCTCGCTCGATTCGCTGAAGCGCCGCGGGCTGCTCGTCTGCGTCGGCACCGCGTCGGGCAAGATCCCGCCGTTCGATCCGGCTATCCTCGCGAAGAAGGGCTCGGCGTACGTGACACGCTCGGCGCTCGCCGACTACATCGCCGATCCTGAGGAAAAGGCCGCGCTCGCGGCAGAAATCTTCGGCCATGTCGCCGCAGGGCGCATCCGGATCGGGATCAACCAGCGCTACGCGCTGCAGGACGCAGTGCAGGCGCACCGCGATCTCGAGTCGCGCAAGACGACTGGCTCGTCGGTCTTCGTGATCTGAGGAGACGGACATGAACGTGGCGAGCAACGAGCCGACGGTTGTCATTGTGCCGGGGCTGCGCGACCATGTCGCGCATCACTAGCAGACATTGCTCGAGGCGCGCTTGCGCGCGGCGAACAGCCCCGTCGTCAGCGTGCCGCCGGTGGGGCGCGACGATCTCGATTGCGCGGCGCGTGTCGATGCGATCGAGGCGGCCATCGCATGCGTCGACGGGCCTGTGATCGTCGTCGCGCACAGCGGCGGCGTGATCATGGTTGCGCACTGGGTGCGTCGCTACCGCCGCCCGATCGCCGGCGCACTGCTGCGCCGCACTGCCGGATTTCGAACAGCCGATGCCGGACGGCTATCCGACGGTCGAGGTGCTCGACGCGTCTGGCTGGCTGCCGGTGCCACGCGAGCCTCTGCCGTTCCGAGCATCGTCGCGGCGAGCCACAACGCGTTCGGTCATTATAAATAACCGCCCTGGGATTACCAGCCTGAGCAGAGACAGGCGGTTGCCCTCTACGATTTCTATCAACAGTGCATCGACGAATGCGATGCCGAAATCGAACACGCTGTGGCGGGCCTGGCCACGGAAAGCGTTAGGCACAGTCAACGCTTCTTCAATCCGTCGGCTCGGCTTCTGTTTGAGCAACTATTCTCAGGGGGCGGGGATATTCATGTTCGCGCCGCGGGGGAAAGGTTACCCGTAGCGAAGGGATGAGCCGGGGCGAGTTCACGGGCTACCGAGCACATGCCCGTTCACTATACGGCCATACATCGAGTCGTCCGTGTCGTGGTACTTCTTGCGGGTGGCCTCGATCGAGCCCGTGAAGCGCGGATCCTGCGGGCGCTCGTGGCTGTTCATGAACATCGCGACGTCCCACGCATCCTGCTCGCTGAGCGTACCGCCCTTGCCCAGTGGCATGTTGGCCTGGATGAAGCCGGCGGCGTTGGCAAGCTGATGCATGCCCGCGCCCCAGTTGAAGGACTTTGGACCCCAAAGCGGCGGAAATACCTGGATATTCCCCGTGCGCTGCCCTTGACCGTCGGTGCCGTGGCACAGTGCGCAGTTTTGCATGTAGACCTTTTCGCCGCGTGCGTAGTCGGGCTGAGCGGCTTTCTTGAGCTTGGGATAGCCGCTGCCAAGCATGGGCTTTCCGACTGGCGCGCCCGTGGCAAGCCAGAAGGCGTAAGTCTGTAGCGCGGTCATGATCTCATCGCCCTGCAGTGGCGCCTTTCCGTTCATGCTGAACGCGAAGCAGCCCTGGATGCGCGAGGCCAGCGTGTCGACCTTGCCTGTCTTGCTTCGGTAGGCCGGGTAGTGGACGAAGGCGGCCCACAGCGGCGCGGAGTCGGGCTTGCGGCCGCTGTCGAGGTGGCAGTTGACGCAGTTGAGGCCGTTACCCACGTAGCGGGGGGCGTACTTGCCTGTCTCCTTGAAAATCCTTTCGCCCAAACGAATCATCTTGCCGTAGTCCCCTTCGGGAAGGCTATCCTCGGCAGGCGGGGCAAAGGCGGTGGTGACGGCTTGCACCTTCGTCGCGGCAGGTGCTGTCGATAGCGCCACGGCTACCTCGGTGGTGGTCGTGGCAGAGACGTTCTCCGAATATTCACCGGCCAACGGCGCATCCAGGAGACGATCGAACATCACGTTCGCGCCGATTGCCACGCCCAATACCACAGTAACGGCGATACCGGCGAAGACGGCCAGACCGTTGATGCGTCGCTTCGGTGCGGCATCGTCGTGTCGCGGCTGCGTGCTTATGGCCTGGCTCCTTTGGTGTTGTTCTGTACGGCCTTGCCGGTGCCTTGGACCGGGGCCTGTGCCGGCACAGTGGCCAGTGCTGCGTAGTACGCGGCTACGGCATCGACATCCTTGTCGGACAGCTTGCTGGCGACGGCCGGCATCAGGCCCAGATGGCCTGGCGGTCGGGTACCGGCCTTCCAGGCTTGCAACTGTTCGGTGACGTAGGCCACTGTTGCAGATCGTTAATTCCGCGATCCGC
>NZ_JFJW01000081.1:0-70204 GCF_000611125.1 Cupriavidus sp. SK-4 | reverse complement strand
CGGCAAGGAACCCAAGCTATTCGCCACGCCAGCTTCCATTGATATCCGTCTGTAGAAGGCTGAAGGGTCAAGATTCGCGCTTGCAAGCGCCGCTCCAAGCCTAACCATCCGAATCGCCCCAGGCATGGGGCTTGAGGAAGAAGGCAGACGCGCACTGACAAACAGGTCGCCTGGTATTGAGCACGAGAGGTACAGCGTGCACAGCCAATGAACTAGCCGAACACTGCCAGCTATCCCCAGGGGATAGCTGGCACAGCCGGCCTTCCAACGGCTGGAACACGTAGCCTACCTAAAAGGCCTTTTATAACCTTTTAAAGGTAAGGGGAATATGGAGCCCTGGGTCACCAGTGCTACTAGGGCTTCTGGGTGTACCGGCCAGCCTGACGCCGGCTGGCATGTAGCGGCTGGCACGATGGGGCACAGCTGTGTGCCGCCATCGTTCCAACTCGCAACGTCAGGACGCCGACACCTTGACCACCGATTTCTTCGCCCGCTTTGAAGCGGAATGCGTGCCGCGCATCGCCGCCGCGATTGGCCAGCATGACCGGCGCTTGCAACTCCACTCCCTGCCCGCCGACGCCCCCGGCCGGCCGCCGCGCCTGCGCGTGACCGGGGAGGGTCCGCCGGACCTGCGGCGCCACCCTTATGCGCTGGATATCACGCTGGCGTGGGATGGGCTGGAGGTGCAGCGCTTGTTCGCGGGGGGGGGGCGAGGTGCGCCTTGCCGGTTACCTGGCGGCGTTGCCGGCCAAACTGCGCGCCTGGCAGGAACCGCGCGGGATCGACTCCCGCTCGCTATCGCAGGCTGACCCGGCGATCCTGATCGGTGGGCTGGATTTCGAGCACTGAGCCTGGTGCACTGGCTCAGCCAGCCACCCGCAGCCGGCATACCGCGCTTTCCGTTTGCCCCGGCGCGATCCAGCGCAGCCCCTGGCCGTGGTGGATCGCGTCGGGCAGGCCTGCCCACGGTTCCACGCAATAGAAGTCAGAGGTTTCGTTTTCGGACCAGGTCGTCACGGCATGCCATGGCGCGCTGCCGGCGAGGTCGAGTTCGAACGTGACGCGGCGGTCTGGCATCGCCAGCGTGGCGGACGGGCTGTCGCGGAAGACGTGGAACGTGTCCTGCAGGCGTGGATCGTCCAGCTGGTAAGTCGTCTCGCCTGGCTCTGCGGGCCCGGGGCTGCCATCGGGTAGCTGGCGCATGCGGTCCGTGCCCGGCAATGCCAGCGATGCGGTGGCACGTTGCGCGTGCGGCAGCGCGAAATAGAAATGGTGGCCGGGATAGCAGGGCAGGCGCTGCGTGCCGGTATTGGTGGTGCGCAGTGTGACCTCGAGGCCGTCGGGCAGCAAGCGGTAGATGGCGTCGAAGGCGAATGCAAAGGGGTAGCCGGCGTGCGTTGCATCGCTGTCGCGCAGCGTCATCGTGATCGCGGCTCGTTCATCGACGGTGCTGACCTCGAAGGGCAGGTCGCGCGCAAAGCCGTGCTGCGCCAGCGTGTGCACCGTCCCTTGTCCGTCGCGCCACTGCCCGGGATTGCCTTCGGCAAAATGCCGGCCGATAAACGGAAACAGCAGCGGGTTGCCGCCGCGCACCTTGGCCGGGCGGGACCAGTCGGCAGCGTCCGGCCAGTAGAGGATGTCCTGTGCGCGGTGCACCCAGCGGACCAGCCGCCCGCCGTGTTGCGGGGCGAGCAGCATGAACGTCTCGGCAGCGCCGATCCGGACCAGTGGCTGGCCCTGGAAGTCTTGTGTCGGAAGCAATGGCATGTTGATCGTTGGTGCCGCGCCGTTCGCGTGCCGCCCGGCGCAGCTGCCATGATAAGCCAGGCCAGCGCGCTGCCGTCCTAGCTGCTGGTGTAGATGGTGTTGCGCACCAGCGGGTACACCTGCGTCTCCCATCGCCTGCCGTTGAACACGCCATAGTGCCCGACTCCGGTCTGCACATGATGCATGCGCATGTAGGGGCTCAGGCTGGCGCACAGGTCTTGCGCCGCCACGGTCTGGCCGATGGCGCAGATATCGTCGCGCTCGCCCTCCACGGTCAGCAGGGCGGTGCGGTGGATGGCGCGCGTGCACACACGGCGACCGCTCACGTCAAGCAGGCCCTGGGCCAGCAGGAAGCGCTGGAATACCAGGCTGACGGTTTCCAGGTAGAACTCCGCGGTCAGGTCCATGGTGGCGAAGTACTCGATGTAGAAGTCGCGGATGGCGTCGGCCTTGTCGTGCTCGCCGCGCTCGCGCAGGGCGTAAAGCTCGCGCAGCGCCTGTTCGTGCCGCTCCGGGTTCATGCTCATGAAGGCCAGCAGCTGCACGTGGCCCGGGTAGACGCGCCGCATCGCGCCGGCAAAGCGCAGGGGCACCATGCCAATCAAGGTGCGCTCAAACCATTCGAGGGATTGGCTCATGGCCAGCACGTTGACCTTTGTCGGATTGACGCGCGCGTCGATGGGGCCGGCCATCAGCGTCAGGCTGGGCGGCTGGGCAGGGTCTTCGTCCTCGGCCATGAGTGCGGCCGCCGCCAGCGCTGCCACGGCTGGCTGGCAAATCGCCACCAGATGCGTGCCGCCGCCCAGCGTCTGCAGGAAGCCGATCAGGTGCTGCACGAATTCATCGAAGCCGAAGCGCCCGGCCAGCAGCGGAATGTCGCGGGGGTTGTGCCAGTCAGTGAGATAGACGTCGTGGTCGGCCAGCATGGTCTGGACCGTGCCGCGCAGCAGCGTGGCGAAGTGGCCGGACATCGGCGCCACCAGCAGCACGCGCGGCTGGCCGACGATGCCGTGGCGGCGGAAGTGCAGCAGCGAGCAGAACGGCGTGCGCGCGACGACTTCCTCGGTGACCGGCACCGGCTGGCCGCCGACGGTGGCGTGGTCGATGCCGAAGGCCGGCCGGTGGTGCGTGAGCCGCACCAGCGCGATGAGCTCGCAGGCGGCGCGCAGGCGGGGCACGGCATCGAAACCGCCGGACCTGGGATTCGCCGCCAGCGTCGCGGCAGCCAACTCCGCCAGCGTGCAGGCCGGCAGTATCATGTCCGCGTAGATCTGGTAGGCGTGGTACAGCATGGCTCGGCTCCCCGCTATTCTGGTACTTGCCAGCCGCAATATGTATGCCATCAGTTTAGACCTGGCACGCGCCTTGCGCTTTGTGCGGTGAGCGGGGCGGACGATGCCGCGCAAGTAGCGAGGCATGCGCCTGGCGTATGGGCGTGGCGCCGCTTCGCGGCGCATTGCGCGCAGCGGCTTCAGACTGGTGCCTGCCGGATGCACTGCATAGGTGCGCGGCCATGAGCGGCAACAAGCAGTAAAGGAGGCGCGATGTCCAAGACCACACTCACCATCAGCAGCAAGACCTATTCCTCATGGTCGCTGCGCGGCTGGCTGCTGGCGCGCTTTGCCGGCCTGGAATTCGAAGAAGTGGTGGTGCCGCCGGACGATGCCGCGGCGCGTGCGGAAATCCTGCTGCTGTCCCCGTCGATCCTGGTGCCGTGCCTGCGCCACCACGGCGTGACGGTGTGGGACACGCTGGCGATCGCCGAATACCTGAACGAAATCCACCCCAAGGCCGGCCTGCTGCCGGAAGACCGCGCCGCGCGTGCCCACTGCCGCGCCATCTGCGGCGAGATGCATTCCGGGTTTGCCGCGATGCGTTCGGCGCTGCCGATGAACCTGAAGGGGCATTTCCCCGGGATGAAGGTGTGGTCGCGTGCGCAGGCGGACATCGACCGCATCACGGCGATCTGGACCGAATGCCTGACGCGCTATGGCGGGCCTTACCTGTTCGGCACGCGCACCATGGCCGACGCCATGTACGCGCCGGTGGTGACGCGCTTTGTCACCTATGGCGTGATGCTCGATCCCGTGCCGGTTGCCTACTGCAAGCAGATCCTGTCGATGCCGGAACTGCAGGAGTGGATCGCGGCGGCGCGCGAGGAACCCGACGAAATCAGCGAACTCGATGTGGAGTTCTGATGTCCTCGCTGGCAACCGCCGCGGCCGCCGGCGTTACGCCGTTGCGGGGTCGGCCTGCCGTGCCTTCAGGAAGCGTTCGGCGTAGTCGAAGTACCAGTCGAGCGTGTCCGGGTTGGCCATCGCATCGCGGTTGGCGATGCCCTGTGGCGCATGGCCGAGCAGCAGCTTCTTGATCGGCACTTCCATCTTCTTGCCCGACAGCGTGCGCGGCACGCCGGGTGCCTGCACGATCTCGTTGGGCACGTGGCGCGAGGACAGCGCTTCGCGGATGCGCAGGCGCAGGGTGTCGCGCAGCGCATCATCCAGCACCAGGCCTTCGCGCAGCACCACAAACAGCGGCATATAGGATTCGCGGCCCAGGTATTCCAGGTCGACCACCATGCTGTCGAGCACTTCCGGCAGGTCTTCCACCACGCGGTACAGCTCGCTGGTGCCCATGCGGATGCCGTGGCGGTTGATGGTGGCGTCCGAGCGCCCGTAGATCACCGCGCCGCCGCGTTTTGTGATCTTGATCCAGTCGCCATGCCGCCAGACGCCGGGATAGGTGTCGAAATAGCTGTCGCGATAGCGCTTGCCGTCGGCGTCGCCCCACAGGTACAGCGGCATCGACGGCATCGGCTCGGTGCAGACCAGTTCGCCCACCGCGTCGAGCAGCGGCAGGCCGTTGTCGTCGAAGGCCTCCACTTTGGCGCCCAGGCAGCGGCATTGCATCTCGCCGGAATAGACCGGCAGCAGCGGGCAGCCGGCGACGAAGGAGCCGGCAAAGTCGGTGCCGCCCGACATCGGCACCAGCCAGATGTCTTCGCGCACATGGCGGTAGATCCAGTCGTAGGCTTCCACCGGCAGCGGCGAGCCTGTCGAGCCGAGCCCGCGCAGGCGCGACACGTCGGCGATGCGTGCCGGTTCGATGCCGGCTTTCATGCAGTTGGTGAAGAAGGCCGCGCCGGCGCCGAACAGCGTCACGCCGGCGTCGTCGACAAAGCGCCACAGCACGCCCGCGTCGGGCCAGGCCGGGTTGCCGTCATACAGCGCGATGGTGGTGCCCAGCAGCAGCCCGGCCACCTGCGCGTTCCACATGATCCAGCCGCTGCTGCTGTACCAGTGGAAGACATCGTCCGGGCCCAGGTTGTTATGGAAGGCCATCAGCTTGAGCTGCTCGATGACGATGCCGCCGTGGCCATGCACGATCGGCTTGGGCATGCCGGTGGTGCCGGACGAATAGACGATCCACAGCGGATGGTCGAACGGCACCGGCTCGATCGCCAGCGGCACGTCGTGCGCCAGCACCTCCTGCCAGGCATGCGCGCGCACGCCGGCAGGCGGCGCTGCGGGGCTGCCGATCTGCGGCACCAGCACCAGGTCGGTCAGCGAGGGCAGGGCGGCGATCAGGTCGGCAAGCACCGGGGTGCGGTCGTAGACCTTGCCGCCATAGCGGTAGCCGTCGACGGCGATCAGCACCTTGGGCCCGATCTGGCGGAAGCGGTCGATCACCGCCACCTGGCCCATGTCCGGCGCGCAGCCCGACCAGACCGCACCCAGGCTGGCCGTGGCCAGGAAGGCGACGATGGTGGCGGGGATATTGGGCAGGTAGCCGGCAACGCGGTCGCCGCGCTGCACACCCATCTGGCGCAGCGCATGCGCCAGCGACGCCACCTGCGCTTGCAGCATGTCCCAGCTGACATCGGCCAGCGGCTGGGCCTCGCCGGCATGGCGGATCGCGGTGCGCTGGCGGGCGCTGCCCGCACCGGCGTGGCGGAATACCTGCTGCACGTAGTTCAGCGTGGCACCCTCGAACCAGCGCGCGCCCGGCATGGTGCGGCGGTCCAGCACCTGCGTGGCGGGCGTGTCGAAGCGTACGTCGAAATAGGCGCGCACGGCGTCCCAGAAGGCTTCCAGTTCGGTGACCGACCACTGCCAGAGGCTGTCGTAGTCGTCAAAGGCCAGGCCGCGCTCGGCCCGCAGCCAGTGCATGAAGCGCGCGACCTGGCTGCTGTCGCGGAACGCCACGGAGGGCGTCCACATCAGGTTCCCTTCGGTCAGAGGGGCGGGGGTGCTCATGTCTCCTCCTCGGGCCCGTCTGTCGCGGGCATCGGATGGTGGCGATGGGTATGCCGGGTGCCTGTGGCGGCAGCTGGCATCAGCCTGCCATGATAACGGCCCTTAGGTTCAGTTGCCGGCCGGACGCTCGAACAGGCTTTCCCACATGGTGTCGACCTTCGCCTTGACCGCGGCATCCATGGAGATCGGCGTGCCCCATTCCCGCGTGGTCTCGCCCGGCCACTTGTCGGTCGCGTCGATGCCCATCTTGGAGCCCAGGCCCGACACCGGCGAGGCGAAGTCCAGATAATCGATCGGGGTGTTGTCGACCAGCACCGTGTCGCGGCTGGGATCGACCCGGGTGGTGATGGCCCAGATCACTTCCTTCCAGTCGCGCACGTCGACATCGTCATCGACCACCACGATGAACTTCGTATACATGAACTGCCGCAGGAAGCTCCACACGCCGAACATCACGCGCTTGGCATGGCCGGCGTACTGCTTCTTCATGCGCACCAGCGCCATGCGGTAGCTGCAGCCCTCGGGCGGCAGGTAGAAGTCGGTGATCTCCGGGAACTGCTTCTGCAGCAGCGGCACGAACACTTCGTTCAGCGCCACGCCCAGCACCGCGGGCTCGTCGGGCGGCTTGCCGGTGTAGGTGGAGTGGTAGATCGGGTCGCGCCGCATGGTGATGCGGTCGATGGTGAACACCGGGAACCAGTCCTGCTCGTTGTAATAGCCGGTGTGGTCGCCGAACGGGCCTTCCAGCGCATGCTGGTAGCCGGAGGGGTGGTTCGGGTCGGGCTGGATATGGCCTTCCAGCACGATTTCGGCAGAGGCCGGAACGCTCAGCTCGGACAGCGTCGGCGTGAGGCAGCCGGCCAGCGCCGTGCGGCTGCCGCGCAGCAGGCCGGCGAACTGGTACTCGGACAGCGTATCGGGCACCGGCGTCACCGCGCCCAGGATGGTGGCGGGGTCGGCGCCCAGCGCTACCGCGATCGGGAACGGCTTGCCGGGGTTGGCCAGCGCATGCTCGCGGAAATCGAGCGCGCCGCCGCGGTGTGCCAGCCAGCGCATGATGACCTGGTTGCGGCCGATCACCTGCTGGCGGTAGATGCCCAGGTTCTGGCGCTTCTTGTGCGGGCCCTTGGTCACCACCAGGCCCCAGGTGATCAGCGGCGCGGCGTCGCCGGGCCAGCAGGTCTGGATCGGCAGGCGCGCCAGGTCGACGTCGTTGCCCTCCCACACCACCTCCTGGCAGGCCGGGCTGCTGACGCGCTTTGGTGCCATATCCCACACAGATTTGGCCAGCGTGAACAGCTTGCCGGCCTCGCGCAAACCGCGCGGCGGCTCCGGTTCCTTCAGTGCTGACAAGACCCGGCCGATGTCGCGCAGGTCTTCCATCGATTCGGCGCCCATGCCAAGTGCGACTCTGTGTGTCGTGCCGAACAGATTGGCCAGTACGGGGACGCTATAGATACCGCCATCGGTGCTGGCTCCGGAAGGTTTCTCAAAAAGGACCGCGGGGCCTCCAGCGCGCAGCAGCCGGTCGCAGACTTCGGTCATTTCCAGGTTGGGCGCGACCGGCCGGGCGATGCGCCGTAGCTCGCCAATGCCTTCGAGTTGGCCGATGAAATCGCGCAAGTCTTTGTATTGCATAGTGAATTCTGTTGTGGTGCGGGGCGGGGGAAAGCGTCCGCAAGGCGGCGTCCAAGTCGGTGACGATACACATTCACCGGCGCCGCGGCAAAAAAATCATCAAGACCAAGCCGCGCAAATTGTAAGTTTTTTGTCGCTGACAGCGTACTTTTACGAGCGGCCAGCCAAGGCCCGGCCTGCGTTTGCGGGCAATCGGGTGCTCCGATGCCGACATGGCAACCATTGTTACAAATAACTATAAGTAGTAGAAAGCGAAGTTTTTATTCTTGACGAGATATAACACCGTTCCTACAATCCGGTCTTGCTCCATGGAGTGTTGCGTCGCAACATGGATTTTCCCCCTGTGTCAAGGGGTGCACATCAAGAAAATGTGCCAGAAAGTCCCTCCAGCAAGGACCGATGGTCAGGCCTGAATGCAAGCGGGCCGACCGGTCGCCTCCGGCGACTTGCCGGAGCGTAGTGAGTGAGTTTAGTCGTGGCAGGGTGCGCTCCCCCAGAGCGTAGCCTGTTTCCAGTTGGGCGCACGGGGAGCGCCTGCCAACAGATGCTTGGTCGTCACTGCTAGACGGCGCGGCATCCTTACTTGAGTACGTTGAGATCGGGCGCGTGCCGCAGTCGGGCGCGCGAAGCGGGCAACGGATGGAGGTAAGCATGAGCGGTTGGAAAACCCTTCATCTTCCCGGCATCGGGCGGGCCTTGCAGGTCCGTCTCCGACAGCCGGTACCCGGAGTGAGTCGGGCATTGCAGGTCCGTCTCGCGCATCCGGTCGCGGGCCGCGCGTTGCGCGGTGGCCGCACAACGTTGAAGTACGCCCTGAACAGCCTGGGCGTGGTCGCGGTCGTTTCGGCCGTGTCGCTGTCGCTGAGCCAGGAATGGCGCACCACGTTGGCCGCGCTGCTGGCGGGTGACGAAGCACCCGCGGTGCTGGTTGGCGCCGCCATGCCGGCCGCGCCTGCCGTGGCCAGCACTGCCGTGCCGCCGCATTCGGCGGACGTCGCTGCGGCCAAGCTTGGCTTCGGCAAGGCTGGCCTGCCGACGGTGTCGGGCGTGGACGAATGGAGCCTGGCGGCATCCGCCAAGGTGCCGTCGGTCGCGCACCTCGCCGCGCGGATCCCGGTCACGCGCGTGGCGCAAGACGCCCGCAGCACCGCTACACTGGGCAGCGCCCGCGAGCAGGCGGCCGTGGCCGACTATATCGCCCGCAAGTACCGCGTGGCGGCGCAGGCCACTGCGCAACTGGTGAAGGCGGCGTACCTGACCGGCCGCGAGGTCGGCATCGACCCGCTGCTGATCCTGGGCGTGATCGCGATCGAGTCCAGCTTCAACCCGTACGCCGAAAGCGGCGTGGGAGCGCAGGGCCTGATGCAGGTCATGACCAAGGTCCACCAGGACAAGTACGAGGCCGTCGGCGGCGTTGCCGCGGCGCTGAACCCGTACGCCAATATCAAGATCGGCGCGCTGGTGCTCAAGGACTGCATCGCCCGCGCTGGCTCGATCGAAGGCGGCCTGAAGTACTACGTCGGTGCCACCACGGCCACCGATGGCGGCTATGGCGCCAAGGTGCTGGCCGAGCGTGCCCGCCTGCGCCAGCTGCTGGGCGTGCGCAACGCGCCCGCCAACGCCGACAAGCCGGTCGAGGTCAAGGCCCCGGCCGAGCAGCTGGCCCCGACCGAGAAGCTGGAAGCGAACAACGGTCCGCACAACGCCTGAGCGCGGAATGGTATCGCCAATCAGAAAAGCACCCCGCGGGGTGCTTTTCTTTTGCCTGCTTCAGCCGCGGCAGAGGCCGGTCAGCGGAACAGCTTGCCGAGGCGCGCCATCGCCTCCTCGATATTCTCGCGCGAGGTCGCGTACGAGATCCGGATGTAGTCCTTCGCAGTATGCGGGCCGAAATCCTGCCCCGGCACCATGACCACGCCCGCATCGTGCAGCATCGCCTGCGTCAGCCGGTC
Source organism: Cupriavidus sp. SK-4 (assembly GCF_000611125.1). Lineage (NCBI taxonomy): Bacteria > Pseudomonadati > Pseudomonadota > Betaproteobacteria > Burkholderiales > Burkholderiaceae > Cupriavidus > Cupriavidus sp. SK-4. The sequence goes on along the minus strand of NZ_JFJW01000081.1, from coordinate 60,591 downwards.
GGCATCGCCGGCGGCGGGGTGGTTGACGCCGCGGCAGTCCGCGTAGACATAGAAGGCGCCGTCCGGGCGCACCGGCACGCGCAGGCCGAGGGACTCCAGCGCTGGCACGATCAGGTCGCGGCGGCGGCGGAACTCGGCCTTGCGTTCGTCGTAGATCGCCAGGGCCTCGGGGGTGAAGCAGGCCAGCGCGGCGTACTGCGCCACGGCCGAGGCGCAGATGAACAGGTTCTGCGCGACCTTCTCGAAGGCTTCCACCAGTGCCTCCGGCACCACCAGCCAGCCCAGGCGCCAGCCCGTCATGTTGAAGTACTTGGAGAAGCTGTTCACCGTGACCACGTTCTCGTCCAGGCTCAGTGCCGAGACCGGCGGGGCGTCATAGGACAGGCCCTGGTAGATCTCGTCGAGGATGGCAAAGCCGTTGCGCGCGCGCACGGCCTGCAGGATGCGCGCGAGCTCGTCGGGCAGGATCGAGGTGCCGGTGGGGTTGGAGGGCGATGCCAGCAGCACGCCGCGGGTCTGCTCGCCCCAGTTGGCCTCGACCTGCGTGGCGGTCAGCTGGAAGCGCTCGGCCGGGCCGCTCGGGATCATGCGCGCGGCGCCGTCGAAGGCGGCGACGAAGTGCCGGTTGCACGGGTAGCTGGGGTCGGGCATCAGCACCTCGGCGCCGATCTCGACCAGCACCGCGCACGCCAGCAGCAGCGCGCCCGAAGCGCCGGCCGTGACGATCACGCGCCGGGCCGGGATATCCAGCCCGTAGGCCGTCTTGTAATAGCCGGCGATGGCCTCGCGCAGCGGCTGGATGCCGAGCGCACCGGTGTACTGGGTGACGCCGCGGCGCATGGCGGCTTCGGCCGCGCGCACCACCGGTTCGGCGGCGGTGAAGTCCGGCTCGCCGATGCCCATGTGCACGATATGGCGGCCGGCGCGCTCCAGCGCGGCGGCCTGCTTGGCCAGCTCCATCACGTGGAAGGCGTCGATATTGGCGAGGCGGGAGGCGGTGGCTAAGCGCTGCATGTCCATGGTGGTCCGGGACGGGCCCGGGGCCCGTTCAGCAAGAGGGTAGGTAGGAATGAAAACACCCGCCGGGGCGGGTGTCGTCTGCATCATTGCCGGCGCAAGCCAGCCGTGATGGCGTGGGCCGGCCCGCGGGCGGCTCGGTTGGCAACTCAGCGGCGCGCCGCGACCTCGGCCGCGCGCACCTGGGCGGCAAGCTTGTCCAGCACGCCGTTGACGTACTTGTAGCCCTCGACGCCGCCAAAGGTCTTGGTCAGCTCGACGGCTTCGTTGATCACGACCTTGTACGGGATGTCGAGGCAGTGCACCAGCTCATAGCTGCCGACCAGCAGGGCGGCACGCTCCACCGGCGACAGTTCTTCGACCTTGCGGTCCAGGAACGGCTCGAACGCGGCGGTCAGGCGGGCTTCTTCGCGCACCGCGCCGTTGAGCAGCGCGTCGAAGTGCTCGCGGTCGGCCTTGTTGAAGCCTTGCGCATCATGCAGGTGGGCCTGGATCGCGCCGATGTCATTGCGGTTCAGCAGCCACTGGTACAGCCCTTGCAGCGCCAGCTCGCGCGAGCGGCGGCGCGCGCTCTTGGGCGGTGCCTTGGCCTCGGTGCGGGCCGCGGCGGGCTTGCCGCCGGCTGCCTTGCCGCCGTCGTTGTCGGGGGTGTTCGACGTATCACTCATCGTCGTCCTCGTCTTCATCTTCCTGGCCGCGCAGCGAATCGAGCGCGACGACCAGGTTGGCCATCTCCACCGCGGCGCGGGCGCAGTCGCGGCCCTTCTCGCGGGTGCGGGCGTGGGCCTGCTCGTCGGTATCCACGGTCAGGATGCCATTGGCGATCGGCACATTGAAGTCCAGGCCGACGCGGGTGATGCCGGCGCCCGACTCGTTCGAGACCAGCTCGAAGTGGTAGGTCTCGCCGCGCACCACGGCGCCCAGGGCGACCAGGGCGTCGAACTGGCCGCTCTCGCACATCTTCTGCAGCGCCAGCGGGATTTCCAGCGCGCCGGGGACGGTCACCACCAGGGTGTCTTCGCCCTCAACGCCGAGCTTGTCCAGCTCGGCCACGCAGGCTTCGAGCAGTTCGGCGCAGACCGGCTCGTTGAAGCGGGCCTGCACGATGCCGATACGCAGGCCTTCACCGTCGAGGTTGCTGGGGTAGAAGCCGTGATCCATTGTTCAGTTCTCCAGTTTTCGGTGCGGCAACGGCGCTGGTGCGCGCTGCCGGGGTGTCCGGGTGGCGCAGGCTCAGTCGGCCTGACCGTTCATGGGTTGGTAGCCGGTGACTTCAAGGTCGAAGCCGGTCATGCTGGGCATGCGCTGCGGCGACGCCAGCACGCGCATCCTGCCCACGCCAACATCCTTCAGGATCTGCGCGCCCATGCCGTAGGTGCGCAGGTCCGGCTTGCGGCGCGGGCGCGACTGCGGCGCGTCCAGCGCGCTGAACTGCGTGAACAGCTGGTCGGCCGAGTCGCCGCAGTTCAGCAGCACGATCACGCCGCTGTCGGCCTCGGCGATGGCTTTCATTGCCGCCGGAATGCTCCAGGAATGCGTGGTGCACTTCACTTCCAGCAGGTCCAGCACCGAGAAGGGCTCGTGCACGCGCACCAGCGTTTCCTGGTCCGGCGCGGGCGAACCCTTGACCAGCGCCAGGTGCGCCTGGCCGGTGGGCTTGTCGCGGTAGGCGATGCTGTGGAAGGTGCCGTAGGGGGTCTGCATGGCGCGCTCGCCCACACGCTCGACAATGCTCTCGGTGCGGCTGCGGTAGTGGATCAGGTCGGCAATGGTGCCGATCTTCAGGTCATGTTCCTGCGCGAACTCGATCAGGTCCGGCAGGCGCGCCATGGTGCCGTCGTCCTTCATGATCTCGCAGATCACGGCCGCCGGCGTCAGGCCTGCCAGCGCGCCCAGGTCGCAGCCGGCCTCGGTATGGCCGGCGCGGATCAGCACGCCGCCGGGCTGGGCCGTCAGCGGGAAGATATGGCCGGGCTGGACCAGGTCGGCCGGCCTGGCGTCGCGGGCGACGGCGGCCTGCACGGTGCGGGCGCGGTCGGCGGCGGAAATGCCGGTGGTCACGCCCTCGGCGGCCTCGATCGACACGGTGAAGTTGGTGCCGTGCTGGGTGCCGTTGCGGCTGACCATCGGGTGCAGGTCCAGCTGGCGGCAGCGCTCGGCGGTCAGGGTCAGGCAGATCAGCCCGCGGCCGTGCTTGGCCATGAAGTTGATCGCCTCCGGTGTGACGAAATCGGCAGCCAGCACCAGGTCGCCTTCATTCTCGCGGTCTTCCTCATCGACGAGGATGACCATGCGGCCGGCGCGGATGTCGGCAATGATGTCTTCGGTACAGGCGATTTTCATGGCGTGCTGAACGGCAAATTGGGGCGAATCGAGCGAAAAACCGGCGAATAGCTGGGGCAGGAACCATGGCCGCGGTTGAAAGCGGCCGGACTGAGGCGGGCGTCGGGCCGGGCCGGCCAGGCCATATACGCCCGGCAGGTTGCCCAGTCAAGCCGGGTATTGTACGCCAAGGCAGGCAAGGCGTGAGGCGGCGGCACCGGAAAGTACGGCGCCTGCCTGAAGCGGGTGGGGAGAGCGGTGCTGCATGAGCCGCCCCGTTGCCGGCAGTGCGCCGGCGCCGGGCTCGGCCGGGGTCTATGCGGCGGCGGCCAGCGGGGCGCGGTCGTGGCCTGCGGCGCGCAGCCGCGAGGTCCTGGCGATGCGCGCCCTGGCCGCGCGGGTCGCGTCAGCCAGCGCGAGCTCGCGCGTGAGGAAGCCGGCGTTGGGTTTGGTGAACCTGGCATGCGCGTCCAGCGCATAGGTCCATTCCCACTTGCCGAAGGTGACCTCGGCCAGTGTCACGACAACGTGGCAATGCTGATAGAAAAAACTCTCGCTCATGCTTGTTTCCTGTGTGGGACAGCACGCTGGCCATGGCCTGCAAGCCATGCGGGCCAGTGGCGGTCCGTCAGCCAGCCGCGCAGGGGCAGCCGGCCATCCTGTGGGTCGATGGCGGCGGCGCCGGCATCCTGGGCGATCTCGCAGAGCCGCCCTTTTGCGTGCGGGTCGCACGCGCAGATCATCATCAGCTGGCCTGCCGCCATTTGCCGCTTCTGCCGTCGCAGGCCGGCGCGCATGATGCCGGCACCGATCACGCTGCCCAGCCACCGGCCGACCACGGCGCCAAGCGCCATGCCGCCGAGGTAGGCCATGAAGCCCGTGGCCGCGTTGGCCGGCGTGCCGTAGCGGAACACGATCCAGGCCACCAGCAGTGCGCCGGCGACCAGGCCGGCTGCCGCGACTTCATTGCGATAGGTGATCTGCGCCGCGTGGGGCGAGGGCAGGCCCTCGGCCGGCTGGTCGTCGCGCTGGAAGAACCATGGCCCGTCGATGCGTGCGCGAGTCGCTGCCAGCTCGCCAAGCTGCGCGTGCGCGCGCCTTGCCGCGGCAATGTCGGTCAGCCGGAAATACAGCAGGGTGCTCATGGTCATGCCTCGCTTGGTGTCAGGTCCATTTGCCGCTGGACCACGGAAAGCCTGCGAAACGCCGGGCGCCGGGGCGCCGGAATGTCTTCGCCAGGGGTGAGGACGGCGGCTGCAGCCGCGGCCATCCGTCGCCCACGGCCTGGTCCCAGTCGATCAGCAGCGTGGCGGCACGGTGCAGGTGGGTCGCGGCCAGGCGCACAAAGCCCAGGCGCGCTCGCATCGGCGCAGTGGGGTGCCGGTCACGCAGCAGGCGCGTGGCCGGAAGTCGCTGATACAGGATTCTGGCGGTGGGATCGGGCACGGTGGTTTCCTTCATGGGTGCCGGGCAGCAATCCGGCCGGCAGTTGAAAGCAACGGCGGGAGCGCCAGCTCGCGGACGAGCGCGGCGCGGCGGGCAGAGGTGCATGAAGGTCCAGGTGGTCCCCGTGAGTGACTTCAGCAGTCACCGGTGCTAGACGTTGTCGAGGGGGGAAGCCCGGGAACGAGTGGCGAGCGCCTGTGGGCATACATGGACTGCAAGCGCTGCTTAACCATTCTAGGCCTCGGGCGTTGCAGGAACCAGCTGACTTACAACAAAGCTGCCGGGCCATGCGCGGCGCACCTTTCCCGGGGGGCGACCGCGCAAGCAAATTGCCACAGGAGGGGGTTGTCAGCGTATGCTCCGGACAAAAGGGCACGCCCCGCCCTGAATGCCGCCGCGCTGGCAAGCGGCGGCTCGGACTTCAAATCAGGGCGCCGGCCTGATCGCGCCCGCAGACTTTGCACAACAAAGGGAGACAACGATGTCGAGGCAGATCAAGAACAAGGCCGAACTGCGTGCCCTGGTACGCGCCGAGCAATCGAAGTTTGCCGCTTGCGAAGGCACCTGCTTTGGCGACGTGGTCTGGCACGCGCCGGACGCCGGCGGCTGCAACTGGAGCCTGTCCACGATGGAAGGCGGCAACAGCAGCGCCTGCGTGGAAGCGCTGCGTCCCTTCACCGACAAGCTGCGCGAGACCTATAACGTGCCCGACGAGGGCAGGTAGCCCGCGGTATTACGCGGGGGCCTGCGCGGTCGACAGCATCCGCTCCACATAGCGGGCGATCAGGTCGATCTCCAGGTTCACGCGCGCGCCCGGCTTGAGCTCCTGCAGCGTGGTGACTTCCACGGTGTGCGGGATCAGGTTGATCGAGAACACGCAGCCGTCGGCTTCGTCATTGACGCGGTTGACGGTCAGCGACACGCCGTTGACCACGACCGAGCCCTTGTAGGCCAGGTAGCGTGCCAGCTCGCGCGGGGCGCGGATGCGCAGTTCATGCGATTCGCCCACCGGCGCGAAGTGCACGACCTCGCCCAGGCCGTCGACGTGCCCGGACACCAGGTGGCCGCCGAGGCGGTCGGCCAGGCGCAGAGCCTTTTCTAGGTTGACGCGGCCGGTGCTCTCCAGCCCCACGGTCTTGTCCAGCGACTCGCGCGAGACTTCGACGTCGAAACTGTCGGGCGCCATGGCGATCACGGTCATGCAGGCGCCCTGGATGGCGATGCTGTCGCCGATGATGACGTCCGACAGGTCCAGCCCGCCCGCGGCGATGCGCAAGCGCACGCCGGCATCGGCGGCGCCCAGTGGGGTAATGGATTCAATGCGGCCGACTGCCGCGACAATGCCTGTAAACATGGTGGTGTCTTCTGCTTTGGGTATTTGGAATCAGGATACGCGGTGCCGGTGTGTGTCGCACTACGCGTCGTTACGCCGGGCGATCAGCCGCAGGTCGTCGCCGATCTGCCGGATCTCATGCCAGCGGAACTGCACGGCGTCCTGCAGCCGCGCCAGCGGCGGCAGGTTGAACATGCCCTGGGCATCGCCCAGCAGCTTGGGCGCGAGGTAGATCAGCAGCTCGTCGGCGCAATGCTCGCGCACCAGCGAACCGTTGAGCTTGAAGCCGGCCTCGACGTGCAGCTCATTGATGCCGCGCCGGCCGAGTTCTTCCAGCATGCGGCGCAACTCGACCTTGCCGTGCGGGTTGGGCAGGACCACGACTTCGGCGCCGCGGCTTTCCAGTGCGCGCTGGCGCTGCCGGTCCTCCATCGCGCAGAACACCAGCACCGGCTTGGCGAACTCGCCGGTGTCCGGCGTCAGGATCTGCGCGTCCAGCGGGACCTCCAGCCGCGAATCGACCAGCACCCGCTGCGGCTGGCGCGGCGTGGCGATGGCCCGCACCGTCAGCGCGGGGTTGTCGTCGCGCACGGTGCCGATGCCAGTCAGGATGGCGCACGCACGTGCGCGCCAGGCATGGCCGTCGTCGCGCGCGGCCTGGCCGGTGATCCACTGGCTGGTGCCGTCATGCAGCGCGGTGCCGCCGTCCATCGATGCCGCCACCTTGACGCGCACCCATGGCAGCCCGCGCGTCATGCGCGAGACGAAGCCGATATTCAGGTCGCGCGCTTCCTTTTCCAGCAGGCCGCAGCGCACGTCGACGCCGGCCTCGCGCAACCGCTGCAGGCCGCGCCCGGATACCGACGGGTTGGGATCTTCCATGGCCGCCACCACGCGCGCCACGCCCGCGCGCACCAGCGCTTCGGCGCACGGCGGCGTGCGTCCGAAATGGCTGCACGGCTCCAGCGTGACATAGGCGGTGGAGCCGGCCGGGTCCAGCCCGCGCGTCAGCGCGTCCTTCATCGCCTGGATCTCGGCATGGTCCTGCCCGGCCGGCTGGGTGAACCCCTGGCCGATGACCTGGCCATCCTTGACGAGCACGCAGCCGACGCGCGGGTTGGGCGTGGTGATGAACATGCCCCGCGCGGCGAGCGCGAGTGCCTGTTCCATGGCGGCGTGGTCGGTATCGGAAAACATTCGGCGGTTGCGTTTGCCTTGGCGCAGCGATCTGGAATACAGGGCTGCCGGGTTATGGTGGTCCGGAGGACTCCGTCGCATCGCAGTCAGCGTCGCGGCCGGGGGTGCAGAGTCGGATACGTCCCTGCGCGCCCAGCCTGACTTGCCGCTGCTCGCCACGGCAGCCGAGCGTGAAAGTGGCGGCCTGGAAACCGCCCTGCTCAGATCGAGAGTATCCCACAGGCAGGAATTTCAGCACATTCGTGCCGCGGGCGGTCTGGCGCAGCGTCACCCACAGGCAGGGCATGCCCGGTTCGACCACGGCCAGCACCGCGCGGCGCTCCGGGTCGCCGTCTGCCGCGACCAATTGCCAGCCAGGGCCCAGGGTCGCCTCGCCCGGCAGCGGCTGCAGCGTCACCTCGAGGCGGCGCGCCAGCGCGGTGGCCCGCGCCAGCGCCAGCGATGCCGCCAGCCGGTCCGCCGCCAGTGTGACCTGCTGCCGGGCGAGCAGGCCGCTGAACACCGGATGGGATGCCGCCGCCAGCAGTGCCAGGATGGCCAGGCCGGCGAGCAGCTCGGCCAGGGTCAGGCCATGGCGGCGGCGGGGTGCGTGGCTGTTCATTGTGCCTTCAGCAATTGGACGGAAGCGGTCGCGGCACGGCCTCACCTTCGGGCAGCGTCAGCCACTGTCCGGTGCTGCGCAGGATCAGCACGCCGCACTCCGGGTCGGGCCGCTGCGGGACGGCACGCAACTCAACACAGGTATCCAGGCCAGCCTGCGGGCATGCCGCGGCTGTCACGATATGACGCACGGTGCCGGTGGCCGGTACGGGAAGTGGCCATTCCCCGGCGGCCCCTTCGCCACCGGGTTCGGCGGCAAACGTCATGGCGCCGACGGCGTGGCGCTCCAGTTGCAGCATGCCCTCGGTCAGCGCGGTACGGGCCTGCGCCCGCCATCCCCGCATCAGGTGGCCGTGCCATGCGGGCACGGCGATGGCCGCGAGGATGGCGAGGACGGCCAGCGCAACCGCAAGCTCGACCAGGCTGAACCCGGCCCGGGGACGGGAGGCAGGCGCCGCGGTAGTCACGGCAAATCCTCCCGTGCCGGTCCGACGAGCTCGCGCCAGCGCAGGCGCCCGGTGCGCCGGCTGCCCGTGGTTTGCGACACCCGCGTGACCGTGTTGCCATCGACAGCCCACAGCGACAGCTCGTAAGCCTGGCGCGCGGTGCGGCCCGGCTGTGGCGGTGAGGCGGGCAATTCGGCAGCGGTCACGAGCACGCTGGCGCCTGGAGGCAGCAGTTGGCCGGTGGCCACGTGCAGGCGTTCGCCGGTGCCGCTCTGGGTGACCGATTCCCCGGTCGCCGCCAGCACCAGGTAGCTGCGTTGCGCGCCATCGGGCGTGCGCGTCACGAACAGCAGATAGCCGGGGAAGACCGGCTGGACCTCCACCAACTGTTCGCCGGCATGGGGCAGGGTCAGGTGCCAGCCTGCATCGCCGGCGCCGGCAGGCTGCGCGCGCAGGATGTGTCCGCCATCTCCGGCCTGCGCCGCGACTTGCACCAACGGGACCGCAGTGGCGCCGCGCGAGGACGACAGGTCGGGCACCGCTGCAAGTTCGTTGCCCGCGCCATAGACCACGACCGGCGCAGTCGGCGATCCGAGCAGCCCGGGCGCTTCAGGCATGAGCGGTTGCGCCGGCGTCTGCATCCGGTGGAGGCATGACACGGCAGGCGCACCGCCCGGCTGGGGCGCGTCGGCGAGCGGGAAGCGCCATAGCTGGCCGGCATCGTCAGTCGCATAGGCGGCGCGTGCCGTGCCTGTCATGTCGGACAGCACGCTGACCGCCACCAGGTTGCCGGTCGCCGGTCGGCCCAGGCAGTCGTGCTCCGGCAATGGCAACGTGCGGACAGCGTACTGCCCGGCCCATGCCGCCCCGGCAGGCTTGTCCAATGGCAGCAGTGCTAGGCCGGAACGGGCTGACTCCGACTTGTCATGGGTCGCCGCAGCCAGCGTCACGACTGCGTACCAGCGCAATCCGTCCTGGCCAGGGATGCCGGCGGTTCGCACCGGGCCGCGTGCAGATAGTGGCAATGTGTCTGTGGCGGCGATCTCCCACAGCAATGCAAAGGGCATCGGACCGTCGGGATCCGAAAGGTCGAGCGCGAACGCCGCCGCGGGGTTGCCGGCCCTGGCGCTGCCAGGGATGCCGCACAACAAGACCGTGCGCCACTCGCCATGGATCGTCACATCCTGCGCTTCGGGGCGAGGGCAGGGCGCGGGCACCAGCGGCGCGTCGTTCGCCGGCGTGGCGGCGGCATAGGGCAACAGCACGCCGGGCAGATAGGCGGCGCGCTCCTCGCCGGTCACGGCATCGAATCCGTGCAGCAGGCCATCGTTGGTGCCCAGCCAGGCGACGTGCGGGCGCAGGCTGTAGCGCGCGCGAAAGCCGGCGTGCCCGGGTTTGCCAGGCGCCCAGGCCGGAGGCGCCACCACCCGCACGCGCGCGCCTGCGGCATTGCCGAGTCGCGTGTCGCGCTGGCGCAGGCCCGCCTGGGTGCGGTCGCCGCGCAGCCATTCGAGCCGAGCGCTGTCAAGGCGGTTCAGCATGTCCGCGCTATCCGTATTCCGGAAGGCAGCATCGATGGCATCCCCTTGCAGCGCGATGACGCGCTGCGGCGACGCTGACGACGTGAACATGCGACGCGATCCAACAGGCCGATGGTCGAGGCTCGCGCCGGCTTCCCATAAATATGGCGACAGCACTGGCGCCGGTCCTTGCCAGCCGACAGCGAACAAGCGCCCGGTCCACGGATACGCGCCCGCCGTGGTCCGGTAAGCCAGGGGCAGCCGGCCTGCCTCGGATCCGGTGGCGGCAGACGCCGGTGCAATGGCGATGGCCAGGCAGGCGAGGGCAACGGCAACGAGGCGATTCACGGCTGGATCACGCTCTGTACCACGGCACGCACGGCGCGGCTGCGGCCGAAGCCGATGGCCGTGATCCGGATCCGTGGTGCCGGCGTGGTGGCGGAAGGGGCATCCGGAGCGCTGTAGCCGGACGGTGCCTCTTCCAGGATATCGGCGACATACCGCGGCAGTTCGCGCGTGCCGGCGGCACCCGCGGGCAGCACCGGCAGCGTCGCACCGGTGAAGCGGCCGAATGGCACGCCGACGGCGTCCGCGCTGGTGTCGGCCAGCAGCCAGGGCTGCCACACGGGCGGGCCGGTCACGGCAGGCCGGCACACGCCAGCCTGCTGGCCGCTGCCGCAGTGTCCCGGTGCCGGCCAAATGCCGAGCCGGACCATCATGTGTTGCGATGCGGCCGCCGCAAGCAGGTCCGACTCGGCATCAAGCAACGCGACCTCGGCGGCCCGGAATGCGATTTCGCGTTCGAGCTGCATGACGGCAAGTTGCCGCGCCCAGCAGCATGTGCAGCGTGCCGGCAGCGATCAGCACCACCAGCAGCAGCATCGTGGCGCAGAGCAGCAGCGTGACGGCGCCCGCGTTGCGGCGACGTGGAAGGCGGAAGGCTAGCACAGCGTCTCCTGGCAGCGTGGCGCATTGCGCAGCCGCACCGTGGTGGCGAAGACGCGGCGGGCGGTGCCGGCCTGCGACGGCGGCGCCAGCGCCAGATCGCCGGCGGCGGTGCCGGGTGCTGGCAATGGGTCGGCGCCTTTGCCCAGGCTTGTCGCCGCCGAACCAGGGCGGTCGCCGCGCACGGCAATGGCAATCTGCACGGCCACCACGCGATGCCAGACGGATTCATCCAGCGAATGGATCGCGGATGCCGTCTCGAAGCGGTCGGCCCGGCCGTCGCGATCCGTATCCAGGCCGTAGCGCACTTGCAGCGATTCAACGCCGCGGACCAGCGCGCCGGAGGTCCAGCCAATGCCGTCGATCACGCCACCGCGGCGTGCCGGGTACCGGCACAGCAGTTGCGGCATGCCATCGCTGCCCGCCGCGACATAGATCAGGTTGGCTGCGACGTAGCCGCCGTTTGCGTCAGCACCGGCCATGCGTGCGGCGACGGCGTAGCCGCTGCAGTCGGTCATGGTTTCATCCGGCTGCGACGGCGCAGCCGGCAGGCCGCTGCCGCTGAAGCGGACCAGCAGCGCATCGCTGCGGCCGACGCCGGTCTTGGCGCAGGACGGCACAGATCCGATGGCGGGCTGGCCGCAGTCGTCGGCCCCGCTGACGGCCGGCAGCGCTGGGTAGTCGGCGGCGGATACGGGCTCGCCCGGCCAGCCGGACTGGCGCAGCAGCGAGGCGATGATCGTCAGGGCGCGCTGGCCCCGCTCTTCAAGCAGGATGCGGTCGGTGGCGGTGAGGTAGGCGGTACGTGTGGCATGGAATGCCGCAACGGCTGCCGCGGTGACGATCAGGCCGAGCATCAGTCCGACCAGCAGCTCGACCAGCGAGAATGCCCTGGATGCGTCCCGCCTCATGGCTGAATCCACAAGGCGACCGCGGGTATGCCGGCCTGCCCGCCAAGCCGTCCTGCCATGATCAGTCGCGAATTTCCCGGGCACGGAAACGCCGGGTTGCTTCCGCACCGGCTCGACCAGAGGTCTGGCCGCCCGCTTTGCAGTGCCGGCTGCGCAGCATCCAGCTCAGCTATTTCCACGGCAAGGCGGGCGGCCTGGGCCAGCGCGTCGAGTTCGCGCAGCTGGGCCAGCGCCTTCGGCGCCAGCCCCATCATTGGCATCAGCCCGGCACCAAGGACGATCAGCGCGCACAGCGTTTCGTGCAGCGCGAAGCCCGCGAGGCGGTTGGCGTAGCGCGGTCCGCGGTGCGGGCGGGCTGGTTGCTGTGCTGGCTTGCGAAGATCCGGCATGGACGGTCACCGAGACTGGCAGGGACCGTCAGACTAGCTGTCGCGGGCAGGCGAATACGTGCCTAAGCGTGAAGGAATTGCGGAATGTTGTTTCGGTCTTCCTGGGAGCAGCTACCAGGCAGCCTCGCTTACTGGCACACCGTGGCTTGTGTCGGCACGGGCGCGCATACGCGGACCCTGCCCAACTGGCTGATATCGATGAGTTTCTGGTTGCCGGTGCCCAGTCCCATCAGCACCTGGGCAGACTGCATCGCATCTGCCAGCGTGCGTGTATAGCCTACGGGCGAGTAGGAGAGGATCCCCGACTGCGGCGTGCTGGAGAATGCTACGGTCAATCCCTGGGCGGAGGGGACATGCTGAACCAGCACGGTTTGGCCGGTGCAGTCCGCGTTTCGATTGGGGTTCAGGCAGACAGTCCAGCCGTTGCGCCAGTCATTGCTGACGGGCGCAACGGTGACCCAGCTATTGCGCGATAGCGCACTGGCCCGTGCCAGGGAAAGCGACGAAGCCAGCGCGTCTGCTTCAGTGGCAAGCGTGTTGCGCTGAATGAAGGAGGTGTAGGCGGGTGCCGCCATGCCGGCGAGGATGACCAGCACGACCAGCGTGACCAGCAGCTCGATCAGCGTGAACCCGGTCTGAGGTTGGGGGGCTTGAGCGCGCATCACCAGCACCCCTGGGGCAGGTTCGCGAAGGCGGTGACATTGTTGATCAGCACGCCGCGCTCGCCGGTGCTGCGCAGCAGCAGCGTGCCGCACCGGTTGTCGGCGATGACGGGCGTGGCGCTGACCTGCACGCATTCGGTGAATGCCAGGGCTGCGCACGCGCCGGATGCGATCGTGTAGTTGCCGCTTTCCGAGGCTTGCGGGAAGCCGCGCCAGGCGCGCGTGCTGTCGGCGGGGTCGACATAGGAGTTGGCCTGTGCGTAACGACGCTCCAGCGCCTGCATGGCCGTCATCAATGCGGCCTTGGCTTCGGTGCGGCGCCCGCGGGCAACATGTTCGGCGTAGTTGGGATACGCAATGCCGGCGAGGATGCCAAGGATGGCGATGGCAATCAGCATCTCCATCAGCGTGAAGCCGCTGGCGTGGCGACGCCAGTCACGGTGGCAGAGCGTCATTTTGCGGCTCCGAAATTACGAATCTCGCGCCAGCCAAGGCGCCCGGTGGTGGGGTGCCCCCCGTCGGTGGCTGTGTTGCCGGACACAAGCGGCCTGCTGGACAACGACGCGCCTCCGCTGCGGCCGCCACCCGATGCGCCGAACGAGAACACGTCGATGAACTTCAGCGTAGTGATCTGGCCAACCGCATTGCGTTGTGGATCCACCGTGGTCTTGGTCTGGATCAGCACTGGCGCACCCAGGATGCCGAAGGTGGAGAGATCGCCGGTCGATGTCCCCGTGGCGGGCATGCCGGTCAGTGCATTGATCTGATAGCGGCCACTGTTGCTGGAGGCGCCGCAAAGATCATCGCCGGTCATCAGCGAGTTGAACCAGATCTTTCCGTAGGCTGGCACGAGTGCGGTGACCTGGCGTTCTCCGTTGCCCGGGAAATCAAAGTACCACCCCGCCTTCTGCCCAGTCTTTGAGCCGAGGCTATAGCTGCGTGACGAATATTCGTAAGCGCCTTTGCTGTTGCGGGTCAAGGTGACCGGGTTCAGCATGCTGCGGTCTGCGATCGACTGGGAGCCTCCCGCATCGTAGATGCCGTACATGGCGTTCCGGGTCAGCGTGCCGGTGGTGATGGTGTCGGCAGGCTCCAGGTACTTCCCGGTGCCGAACACCACCATGTAGCCTCCGGGCGCGTAGACCCATTTGGGCTGGACCGTGATCGGCTGTGCTTTTCCGCTGGCATCGCGGGCCTGGAACAGCGGCCGGCCGTAGTTGCCGCCGCCGTAGTAGGGCAGGGCCCCGGCAGCGTTCCAGGTGGATGGGCCGCCATTCAGGATGAACTTCCAGAGGCGGCCCTGGAGGTCGCCGGCGTAGGCGGCGACGGTCTGCCCGTCGGTAAGCCGCACCAGCGCCGGCGAGCTCAGCCCGTTGGCAATGCTGGCGGTGGCGTCCGCTGCCATCGAGATCTTCCAGTAATTGACGCCCAGTTGCCACGGCGTCCCGGCCGGCTTGTCCAGTGCCACGACAAACAAGACCGAAGGCGCGGCCGGATTGCTCGCGCCATCCGCATCGTTGGCATTCAGGCCGTTGCCCGTCATGGCAAACCACTTGTACACGGGCTTGTTGTCGGAGTCCTTGCCGGCAAACAGCTTGACGATCTGGGGCGGCGACATGACGTTGCCCATGTCGGCATCATCCTTGTCCGTGAACTCCCACAAAACATTGCCGGTTCCGACGCTGGCGGGATCGCTGACATTCAGCGCAAAGAGGCCTTGCGCGCCGCCACCCATGCCAGAGACCAGCACGGTCTGCCAGGCGTTGCCCACCCTGGCTTCCGCCACGGCAGGCGTGGCGTCCACGTACGGCCGATGGATATAGCTCGGCGAGGTCAGCTGGGCCAGGTTGGCAAACACTGCGTTTGGCACGTAGGCAAACAGTTCAGAGCCATTGGCCGCATTGAAGGCGTGGAGCATGCCATCGTTGGCGCCGATGTAAACGGCGGCGGTACGTTGGCTGTGGGCCTTGTAGAACGCGCTGTAGTCGCTTTCGGCGATGGTGCTGGACGGGGCCGCCATGTAGACGGGGCCCGAGTTGACGATGTCGCCCAGCAGTGAGTCGCGCAAGCGCATGGTCCCCGTGCTGCCGGTGGATTGCTCCTGGCTGCGCTCGCCACGCAGATAGCTGAGCCGGCCCTGGGCCACGGTGTCAGTCTCTGTCGGCGTGATCTTCAGTGCAGCCTTCTGCGCGGCGTTGAGAGATTTCCATTCGAAGGTGGCGCCCGCACCCGCGCCGGTTCCTGAATTGTCGGCCGTGCCCGACGGGACCCAGGTCAGCAGATTGCGGGCAACGGTGCGGGCAGTCAGCACCTTGCCGGCCTCCCAGGCTTCGGTATTGGAGACCTGAACGCCGGTGTTGGGATCATTGGTCACCGCCAGTGCCGACAGGCGCCCGTTCCATCGCTGGTCGAATCCGGGAGTGAACAAAAGGGTGTCGCTCGCCACCTGGGACGAGGTCAGTGCCACGCCAGACAAAGTGCCGGCTGCGTTGACGATTTGCGCGAAGACCTTCTTGATGGAAGCGATCATGGCGGCCGGCTGCCCGGCCAGGAACCAGTTGGCGGGGACATTCGATCCGCCCGACGATTCCCATTCGGCATTGCTGGTGACGGTGGCGCCGCTGGCGCCCTTGGTGCGGAACGGATTGCCATCACCGTTCTGGTCGTCAAAGCCGCCGTATTTTGCCGCCAGGTACATCTGGCTGCGGCGCTGTTCGTCGCCAACGCTGCCGTTCCCGTTCTCATTGACGTCGATGCTGAACGTGGTGACGCGCAATTCCGGCATGTCCGGGCGGAAGCCGTAGGTATGGGCCCAATACGCGACGCCGGCCATATAGTAGGTGCCGTGGCCGCCGGAGCCAGTGTCGGCGCCAGCCAGGTTAGCGAGCGAGGTGTCGGGGCGGCTGTTGCCGGATGTTCCCGAACTCTCAAGATCGGCCACCGCCTGCGTCCAGCTCGTGACATCGAAGCTGTACTTGCTGTATTTCGATATCGCGTCCGCCGGCCTTGCCGAGTCGTTGGCAGAGACCTGTTTGCCACCGGAGAGGTAGGTCGTCCTGGTGTTGCCAGGGATGTATCGGTCCCAGTGCGTATTGATATCGGCAATGGCAAGGACGTAGTTCTTCTGGCAGCTGGCAAGGATGGGATCCGTCCATTGCGTATAGACCGGAAATCCATCCTTGTAGGCGCTGGCGTTGTCGATGGCTTCGGGCGTTGGTTGCCGGCCTTGCAGGTAGCGGATGCTCTCGTAGTAGAGTTCGCCGACCGGATCCAATGACTTGTAGGCGCCGGAACGCCCGAACTGATTCAGGTAATTGATGACGCCGCTGATGTTCTCTGACGCGCTCTCGGGGTTCTGGATGAATACGCCGTCGTCATCCCATTCCCGGCGCAGGTTGCTGGCTTGGTTGAAATTGCTATCGACGGTGTTTGGCCCCACATACTTCAGGGGCGCCCGCAAGACGCCGCCATAACGGGTATTGGCACTGTCGTTCAGGTAGCCAAACGCGCCAAAGCGGACCTTGTCCGCATTGCGCTGCATTTCACCAGTCGGCTTGTACCCGGTGCGATACAGCTTGCAGAGATCGGTGCGGGACTTGGCTTCGCTTGCATCGCAGACTTGCACCCGTACCAGGTAGGTGCCCTGGTTCTTGTATTTGCCGGGGCTCGCGCAACTGGCGCCGGACTCGGTGCTGTCCCCAAAGAACACCTTGTTGCCACATGAAGTGATGTACAGGGTCCTGCTGCTGAAAGGCGTGACCGAGGACGCCTTGTCGTAAGTCTTGCGGGGGAAGTAGGAGTTGCTGTTGAAAAAACTTTCCTGCAGCACGGCACGTTGCAGGATGGTCTGCGTGGCGGTATCAACCACGCGGTCGCCCCCGGTCAGCGCGTATCGCAGCATATCGATGGCGGAGGCCGTGGCCCAGTTCATGAAGTTGCCGCTGAACTGGCCCGTGCATGTGTGATCGGCCGTGTTGGCGTCGCCAGCGATGACAAAATAGCCATTGCTGGCGCCTCCGCTGTAGTTGTAGCACTTGAGCGGATTGAAGTAGCCAATGTATTCGGTGGTCGGCGAATACGTGCCGGAACGATAGGCTGCCCCAACCGTGGGGAACTCCACCGAGAGCGTCAGCAGCAGGTTGGGATGGATATTCTGATTGCGGCCGTACAGCGGCGCCTGCGCGATCTTGACGGTCGCGAGGCTGCTCTGTTCTGTTGCGGCAAGCAGCGCGCCGGCGGGCAGGCTGAGAAACGCAGCCATTGCCGCGAAAATGAATTTCCGGATGCGGCTCATTTGCCGAGCTCCGCGACAGGCATGGACGTTGCCATTCATTCCCCCTTTCGGTAGTACGACTGCAACATGACCCGGGTCGCCGGGTTTGCGCCAAAGCCGACGGCCGTGACGCGGAAGATGTATGCGCCCTCGCTCGCGCCTGGCGACATGTCGCTGATCGGCTCGATGATGTAGCGCGGCAGGGCGGCAGGCAGCAGCCCGCCGGTCGCGGTCGGGAAGCTGCGGCCGGTGAAGGTGCCATAGGCGGTGGTGCGTGCGTTGGCGCCAGCCTGGCTGAAGTCAACGGCAAGCCAGTTCGGCGTGCCGTCGAGCACCGGGTCGCACAATCCCTGGAAGGGTGAGGCGCCTGTGACGCCCGTATTGCAGCCCGCCACGAACGGCAGCACATTCATCGTTGTGCCGGAGAAGATGGCCGACCGCGTGCTTGGGGCGGAGACACCCTGGATGTCGATTTCCGCATCGAGCAAGGCTGCCTCGGCCGCTTGCTGAGCCAGGTCCCGGTCGCGCTGGTTCGATGCCATGCGCTTGCTGCCAATGGCCAGCCGGGCACCGGCGATGGCGATGACGCTGATGACCAGCAGCATCACCAGGGCGGTGATCAGCGCGATGCCACGCGGGTTGGGGTGCGCGGTGCGGGCGTTCATGTCGGCGAGCAGGTGGTGCAGGTGGCCATGTTCCGGAGCTGCACGGTGACCGTGTACAGGCGTCGCATCCGCTGCAGTTGCGTGGCCGGCGTGAAGGACGTGTCGTTGCCCGGCGAGCCAGGGAACAGGCGCCCAAACAGGCGGAAGGTTGGCGGATCCTGAGGCGATGCGCTGGCGGTATCGCCCATCAGCACCATGGCCATCTTTATGGCGACGACGTTCTGCCAGGTGGTGGGCAGGGCCAGCACCTCGGTGGCCGACAGGAAGCGGTCCGGGGTCTGGTCGAAATTCGTATCCACGCCGTAGAGCACCTGGAAGACTTCGACGCCCGAGATCAGCGAAACAGCCTGGTATGCCGTGCCGGCCGTGAGGATTTCCTTGTTGGCGGCGTCCCGTGGACGATAGCCGCACATCAGCTGAGGCATGCCGCTGGCATCGTTGCTGACATAGAAGACCGCCATGCCGCGCGCGAGATCTGCGTCTTCCCAGGCCTGCGGCTCGGCGACGCCGTTGCCGGAGCAGTCGATCATGCTGTTGTCCGGAACGGTGCGGTCCTGCTGCGTGCCGGAACCGAAGAAGCGGACCTGCAGCACATCGCTCTTGTTCACGGCGCCCGCTTGGGCCGGACACGCGAGGTTTTGCGCCGGGTTGCCGAGGTCTTGCGTGGGGGCGCCGCAGCTGTCGAGGCCGCTGATGGTCGGCGACAGGCTCGTGGTGGTGAGCATGACGCCTCCAGGGCTGGGCGCAGGCGGCCCGCTGGCGCCGGGCGAGGCCGCGGCGCTGTTGCCTGCATAGTTGCTCCAGGCGGCCTGGCGCACGATCCGCACCACGGTATCCACCGCAAAGCGGCCTTTCTCGTCCAGCGCAGTGGTGTCGTCGATGCTGTTGTAGTTGGCTCGCCCGGTCAGGTAGAGCGCCGCGGCAGCCATGATCAGGAGCAGGCTCAGCGTCATCGTCACCATCAGCTCCACCAGCGACAGCCCCAGCTGACGATGCCGGCCGGCGTTGAGATACGTCCTGGCGTTCCGCATGTCAGTTCACCGTGCCCTGCGTGGCCACGATGACCACCTGGGGGCGCGTGCCCATATCGGACATGTCGACCCGTGCCGCGACGGTTTTGGCGGCAAGCCGCGAGATCCAGCCGATCTTGATGACAATCGGTGCGTCGTCCGGGCGGCCAGTGGCCGATGGCGTGCATCCCCATGAGAAGCCGGTGGTCTGGTCGTAGGCGACCATGTCCCGGCAAATCACGGCGCGTCCGCCAGGCAGGCCTGTGCTGACACGCTCCCAGAACTCGGCGACATCGAAATCCGCAAGTTGTTGTGCGCACCCGGCCGCCGTGCCCGGGCAGGCGACAGCGTACGGGCTATTTGCCGCCGTGAGCGCGGGTGGCTGCCCGGTGGCCGTGTCGATGAAGTAGCGGTTCGGGGTGATGGCTTCCGCCGCCGCGCCGGTTTGCGAGACGGCCGGATTGGCACGCATGCGCTCGGCCATTTCGGTGGCCAGCTGCATGGCAGTGGTGTCGTAGGAAGCTTGTTGCGTGAAGCGGGATGAATTCAGCAGCAGGCTGGCGACGCCGAGCACGCCAACCGCCAGAACGACGATTGCCACCAATGCTTCGAGCATGGCAAAGCCGGCTGCCCCGCGGCAGCGTTGACCCATTCTGACCCCCGTCAAAAGACGTCCGACTTCGTTAACTTCTTTTTTTGGTCTGCAATCCCGGCCCTTTTAATATGCGATAGCGGGCCTTGCGGAAATGCAACGGGGATTAAACAACGATTTTGTTACTTTTGCTACCCCTTCCGAGGGGTGGACGCCGCAAACTCGTCCAGCACGTCGCGGAATTCCGACACGTCCTCAAAGCTCCGGTACACCGAAGCAAAGCGGATATACGCGATCTTGTCGAGCTTGCGCAATTCGCGCATCACCAGCTCGCCGACCTGGCTGCTGGGGATTTCCTTCTCTCCCAGGGCCAGCAGTTTTTCTTCGATGCGGGTGATGGCTTCGTCGATGGCTTCTGCCGAGACCGGGCGCTTGCGCAGCGCCAGGCGCATGGAATCCTTCAGCTTGGCGCGGGTGTAGTCCACGCGCGAGCCGTTTTTCTTGACGATGGCGGGGAAGAACAGCTCGATCCGCTCATAGGTGGTGAAGCGGCGGTCGCAGGCTTCGCAGCGGCGGCGCCGGCGCACGGCATCGCCGTCTTCCGACATGCGCGTGTCGAGTACCTGGGTATTGGAATGACCGCAAAAGGGGCATTTCATGCCGGACCACCTTCAGTTGAACCCCGTCGCCTTGTCCGTGTTGTCGTTCTGCGGAGGCGGGGCGGGTTGGCGAGGCCCGCAAGCCGGTGCCCGAGGGCGCCGGCTTGCGGAGCTGCCGGCCGCTCATGCGAAATCCGCATGGGCGGCCTCGATGCATCAGCCGTAGACCGGGAAACGCTTGGTCAGGGCTGCCGCCTGCTCGCGCACGCTGGCGATATTGGCGGCGTCGTGCGGGTTGTCCAGCACATCGGCGATCAGGTTGCCGACGATGCGGGCTTCTTCTTCCTTGAAGCCGCGCGTGGTCATGGCCGGCGAGCCCAGGCGGATGCCCGAGGTCACGAACGGCTTTTCCGGATCGTTGGGGATGGCGTTCTTGTTGACGGTGATATGCGCCTCGCCCAGGATGCGCTCGGCTTCCTTGCCGGTGATGTTCTTGGCGCGCAGGTCGACCAGCATCACGTGGCTTTCGGTGCGGCCCGAGACGATGCGCAGGCCGCGCGCGATCAGGGTCTCGGCCAGCACGGCGGCATTCTTCACCACTTGCTGCTGGTATTCCTTGAACTCAGGCGTCAGCGCTTCCTTGAACGCAACCGCCTTGCCGGCGATCACGTGCATCAGCGGGCCGCCCTGGATGCCGGGGAAGATGGCCGAGTTGATGGCCTTCTCGTGCTCGGCCTTCATCAGGATCACGCCGCCGCGCGGGCCGCGCAGGCTCTTGTGCGTGGTGGTGGTGACAAAGTCGGCGTGGGGCACCGGGTTGGGGTAGACGCCCGCGGCGATCAGGCCGGCGTAGTGGGCCATGTCGACCATGAAGTAAGCGCCGATCGACTTGGCAACCTTGCCGATGCGCTCGAAGTCGATGCGCAGGGCGAAGGCCGAGGCGCCGGCGATGATCAGCTTGGGCTTCTTCTCTTGCGCCAGCTTTTCCAGCGCGTCGTAGTCGATGTCTTCCTGGGCGTTCAGGCCGTAGCTGACCACGTTGAACCACTTGCCGCTCATGTTCAGGGCCATGCCGTGGGTCAGGTGGCCGCCCTCGGCCAGGCTCATGCCCATGATGGTGTCGCCCGGCTTGAGTACGGCGAAGTACACGCCCTGGTTGGCCTGCGAGCCCGAGTTGGGCTGCACGTTGGCGGCTTCGGCGCCGAACAGCTGCTTGACGCGGTCAATGGCCAACTGCTCGACCACGTCGACGTACTCGCAACCGCCGTAGTAGCGCTTGCCGGGATAGCCCTCGGCGTACTTGTTGGTCAGCTGCGAACCCTGGGCGGCCATCACGGCCGGCGAGGTGTAGTTCTCGGAGGCGATCAGCTCGATGTGGTCTTCCTGGCGCTGGTTCTCCTGCTGGATGGCGGCAAAGACCTCGGGGTCGATCTGGTCGATCGTAAAACGGCTGCGTTCGAACATGGCGAAACTCGTCTGAAAAATAGGGAATCCGATTCACGCATCGGGGGTAGGGCGCGCGGGGAAGGCTAGCGGCGACCAGCACCGGCGGCACGTTGTAACCGTCGGTGCAGGGCGCACCCTGCTTCCCATTCGCTGCCCAGGCGAGCGGCAGGCGCAAGCAACTTCACGCCTAGGCGTGCTGAACGTTACGCGAACGCGCAATGAACGTCACGCCAGAGAACTTGCGCTTCCTCGTGGTAGTGCCCACTGACTTCGCCAGTCGCGCAAGATGGAATGGTTGCGCGCAGTGTAGCGCGAGGCGGGCGCCCGCCGCAAGCCGTCGGCCCCGCCAGGCAAGCACTGGCAAGGGCTGGCCAGCAACTTGCTGTTGCAAAGTCGTCATGCGGGTTTACACGAAACCGCTAGCGCTCTCCGTTACAATCGCGGCCATGACAAACTTTGTCTGGACCCTGCGGGTGTACTGGGAAGACACCGACGCGGGCGGCGTAGTGTTCTACGCCAACTACCTGAAGTTCTTCGAGCGCGCCCGCACCGAGTGGCTGCGTGCGCTCGGCATCGAGCAGCAGTCGCTCGCCGACGAGGCGGGCGTGGTCTTTATCGTCCGCAGCACGGCGGTGGACTACAATGCGCCCGCCCGGCTGGATGACCAGCTCGAGATCCGCACGCGCATCGACCGGGTCGGCCCGGCGTCGGTCCAGTTCACCCAGGAAGCCTGGCGTGGCGAGCTGATGCTGGCCTCCGGCGCGATCCGTGTTGGGTGTGTCGATCGAAGCACTTTCCGTCCCGCCCCGATTCCCGACCCCGTTCTAGCTACCATCAAGTCCGCACGATGAATCCCGTGACCGTCACGCAAGACATGTCGATCGTAACGCTGGTGCTCCACGCCAGCCTGCTGGCACAGGCCGTCATGGTGCTGTTGCTCGTCATGTCGCTGTTTTCGTGGACCTATATCTTCCGCAAGCACCTGGCGCTGCGCTCGGCGCGCACCCAGACCGAGGGGTTCGAACGCGACTTCTGGGCCGGTGGCGACCTGCAGGCGCTATATAACAGTGCCGTCAACAACCGCCACAACACCGGCGCGCTGGAGCGGATCTTTGAATCCGGCATGGGCGAGTTCCTGAAGGCGCGCGAGCGCGGCAACGAAGCCGGCGCGCTGCTCGATGCGGCCCGGCGCGCGATGCGCGCGGCCTACCAGCGCGAGATGGATGTGCTGGAATCGCATCTGCCGTTCCTGGCGTCGGTGGGTTCGGTGAGCCCGTATATCGGCCTGTTCGGCACGGTCTGGGGGATCATGAACGCTTTCCGCGGTCTGTCGAATGTGCAGCAGGCGACGCTCGCATCGGTGGCCCCCGGTATCGCCGAGGCACTGGTGGCGACCGCGATCGGCCTGTTCGCGGCCATTCCTGCGGTGATCGCCTACAACCGCTACGCCACGGAGATCGACCGCCTGGCGATCCGGTTCGAGAGCTTCATGGAAGAGTTCCTGAACATCCTGCAACGGCAGGCACGCTAACTGCACACGTACCGAATCTAATCCAGACGGTCCGGGCGCAAGCCCGGGCCGGCGTTTCCAGGAGTCCTGCAATGGCAGCCATTCAGCGCCGCGGCGGCTCGCGCCGCCGGGCCAGCGCCGAGATCAATGTCGTGCCGTATATCGACGTCATGCTCGTGCTGCTGGTCATCTTCATGGTGGCGGCGCCGATCGTGAGCCCCGCCACCGTCGACCTGCCCACCGTGGCCAACGCCACGCCGCAGCAGAAGGCGCCGCCGATCGTGGTCACCGTGCACGAGAGCGGCCAGCTCACCGCGCGCGGCAAGGACAACGCCGGCAACTCCTTTGAGCGCAAGCTCGACAAGCAGGGCCTGCTCGACTTCGTGCACCAGCGCCAGAACGAGAATCCCGACCAGCCGGTGGTGATTGCCGCCGACCGCGCGGTCAAGTACGAGGCGGTGCTGGACGTGATGTCGATCCTGAAAGCCGACGGCATCAAGCGCGTCGGCCTGATGGTCAAGTCCAAGACCTCCTGACGCATTGAAGCGCCTATCTGATTGCCGTTGCGCCTGATGAAGACCGTCGCCGCCTATCCCTACCAGCCGGTCAAGGAGCGGGGAACCCTGCGTTCCTTCCTGTTCGCGCTCTTCATGCACATGCTGCTGGCCGTCGTGCTGTACTACGGCGTGCGCTTGCAGAGCAGCACCCCCGTCGGCGCCGAGGCCGAGCTGTGGGAAGAGATTCCGGCCGCCACCGCGCCCCCGCCGCCGCCACCGGAGCCGGTGGTGCAGCCGCGCCCGGCCCCGCCGCTGCCCGAGGTGAAGAGCAAGGTCGAGGACGACGCCGACATCGCGCTGGAACGCCAGAAGCGCCGTGCCGAGGCGGCAGCGCGCGAAGAGGCCGAGCGCAAGCAGGTGGCTGCCCGCAAGGAAGCCGAGCGTAAAGAGGCGGAACGCAAGGAAGCCGAGCGCAAGGAAGCGGAGCAGCGCGAGGCCGAGCGCAGGGAAGCCCAGCGCAAGGACGACGCGAAGAAGAAGGCTGCGCAGCAGGAACAGCAGCGCAAGGAACAGGCCGAGCGCAAGGAAGCAGAACGCAAGGAAGCGGACGCCAAGGCCAAGGCCCAGGCGGACGCCAAGGCCAAGGCTGACGCCGAGACCAAGGCCAAAGCCAAGGCGGACGCCGACGCCAAGGCCAAGCGCGAGGCTGCGGCCAATGCCCAGCGCAAGAGCGAGCTGGCGCGCCTGCAGGCGCTGGCCGGCGGCTCCGGCGCGGGCGGTGGCGGCGTGGGCAATACCGCCGGCGCCGGTGCCGGCGGCGGTGGCAAGGCGTCGCCGGGCTATGCCGACCGCGTGCGCCGCCGCGTCAAGCCGAATATCGTCTTTACCGAGGACGTGCCGGGCAACCCGACCGCGGTGGTGTCGGTGCAGCTGGCACCGGATGGTTCGCTGCTGTCGGCGCGGCTGTCCAAGTCCAGCGGCAACTCGGGCTGGGATAATGCCGTGCTGCGCGCGGTGGAACGTTCCGACCCGCTGCCGCGTGATGAGAACGGCAAGGCGCCGGCCAGTTTCACCATTACCTTCCGGCCGAAGGACTGAGTGGCCTGGGCGGCATGATTTGCAACATAATGCAACCTTCATCGCCGGGTCTTGGTCCCAGCGCTAGCATGACAGGTTGCCTGACGCGGCCGGCAGTGTGCAATACGCACGCAGACGGGGCATGCGCCACGCGCTGCAATGCCGCATTTGCCCGTGTTGCCGATTGCCTGCCGTGCCCGACGAAACTTGAAATCGACTGAGGAGCAGCATGCGAAAGCTTTGGGCCCCCAACTGGCTGTCCGCGAGGCGGCACAACGCAACCCAACCCGAATCCCAACGCGCTATCGGCCCGGTCCCCCTGGCCGGCCGCCGCGCGCTGATGGCCTGGCTGGCCGCCGCGATGACGATGGCAGCCGGCGCCGCGCACGCGCAACTCAACGTTGAGATCTCCGGGGTCGGTTCCAGCCAGATCCCGGTTGCGACCGCCAACTTCCAGGGCGAGGCCCAGGCCCCGCAGAACCTGACCGCAATCATCCGCGCCGACCTGGCGCGCAGCGGGCGCTTGCGCAATGTCGATCCGGGCGGCGCCACGGTGGCGGAATCCGCCAATGTCGACCTGGGCAGCTGGAAATCGCGCGGCGCCGATGCCTTCGTCGCCGGCAGCGTGACCCCGGCCGCCGGCGGCAAGTATGAGGTCCGCTTCCGCCTGTACGACACCGTCAAGGGCCAGAGCCTGGGCGGGCTGGCCTTTACCGTCAACCAGTCCCAGCTGCGCGTGACCGCGCACAAGATCGCCGACTACATCTATGAAAAGCTGCTGGGCGAGCGCGGTGTGTTCGCCACGCGCCTGTCCTACGTGTCGAAGGTGGGCGGCCGCTACCAGCTGCTGATTTCCGACTCGGACGGCCAGAACGCGCAGGTGGCGCTGACCAGCAACGAGCCGATCATCTCGCCGTCGTGGTCGCCGGACGGCGCGCGCGTGGCCTATGTCTCGTTCGAGGCCAAGAAGCCGGTGGTGTATGTGCACGACCTGGCCAGCGGCAAGCGCACGCTGGTGTCGAACCAGAAGGGCAACAACAGCGCGCCGTCGTGGTCGCCTGACGGCCGCTACCTGGCGCTGGCGCTGTCGCGAGACGGCAATACCCAGGTCTACCAGGTCAATGCCGACGGCTCCGGCATCCGCCGCCTGAGCCGCAGCAGCGCCATCGACACCGAGCCGCAGTATTCTCCGGACGGCAAGAGCATCTACTTCACCAGCGACCGCGGCGGTGCGCCGCAGGTCTACCGCATGCCCGCTTCCGGCGAGGAAGGTGGCGGTGCGCAACGTGTCACCTTCAAGGGCAGCTACAACGTGAGCCCGCGTATTTCGCCGGACGGCAAGTACCTGGCGTACATCTCGCGCGCGGGCGGCTTCAAGCTGCAGCTGCAGGACCTGAGCAACGGCGACGTGACGTCGCTGACCGATACGGCCAACGACGAAGCGCCCAGCTTTGCCGCCAACGGCAAGTACATCCTCTATGCCACCCGCGTGGGCGGTCGCGCGGTGCTGGCGGCGGTTTCCACTGACGGGCGTACCCGGCAGGTTCTGTCCCTCCAGTCCGGCGATGTTCGCGAGCCGTCCTGGGGTCCTTTCATGCAATAACAGGAGTCATTCACCATGCCCCAACTGATGAGCAAAACCCTTGCCGTTGCCGCACTGCTGGCCCTTGGCGCCTGCAGCTCCGGCGTCAAGCTGGACGACACCGCCAAGGCCGGCGCCGGCGCCGGCACCGGTGGCGATCCGCGCGCCGTGACCCCGGTGACGGCCGCCGATCCGCTGAACGATCCGAACAGCCCGCTGGCCAAGCGCAGCGTGTACTTCGACTTCGACAGCTACTCGGTCAAGTCCGACTACCAGGGCATGCTGGGCGAGCACGCCAAGTACCTGGGCTCGAACAAGGGCCGCAAGATCCTGATCCAGGGCAACACCGACGAACGCGGCACCAGCGAGTACAACCTGGCGCTGGGCCAGAAGCGCGCCGAAGCCGTGCGCCGCTCGCTGGCCTCGATGGGTGTGCCCGACACCCAGATGGAAGCCGTGAGCCTGGGCAAGGAAAAGCCCAAGGCCGCCGGCCATGATGAAGCCTCGTGGGCCGAAAACCGCCGCGCGGACATCAACTACTGATCTGCGGATAGCCATCCATGAAAGCACGCGTTTCCACCTTGTTGTGGCTCGCCGCCGTCGCCGGCGGCGGCATGCTGCCGCTGTCGCAGGCGCATGCCGGAGTGTTCGACGATGACGAGGCGCGCAAGGCGGTCATCACCCTGCGCGACCAGTTCAACGGTTTCCAGGCGACCGCGACGCAGCGTATCGAGCAGAACAGCCGCACCACGATCGACATGCAGAACCAGCTCGAGGGCCTGCGCCAGGAAGTGGCGCGGCTGCGCGGCCAGAACGAAGTGCTGCAGAACACGGTGGACGCGCTGCAGAAGCAGCAGAAGGACTACTACGCCGACCTGGACGCGCGCCTGAAGAAATTCGAGCCGCAGCAGGTCACCGTCGAAGGCCGCGAAGGCCTGTCGCAGCCGGGCGAAAAGCCCGAATACGATGCCGCGCTCAAGCAGTTCCAGGCGGGCGACTTCAAGAGCGCCGGGAGTTCGTTCTCGGCCTTCGTCAAGAAGTACCCGCAGAGCCCGTACGTGCCGCTGGCGCAGTACTGGCTTGGCAATTCGCTGTATGCGCAGCGCGACTACAAAGGCTCCACCTCGGTGCTGCAGACCATGATCAATAACAACCCGACGCATCCCAAGGTGCCGGACGCGATGATCGCGGTCGCCAACAACCAGCTCGAGTCCGGCCAGAAGGCGGCCGCGCGCAAGACGCTGGAGCAGGTGGTGGCCAAGTATCCGGGCACCGAAGGCGCGCAGGCGGCCAGCAACCGGCTGAAGACGTTGAAGTAACACCGGAAGCGGCCGGCACGCCCGGTCCTGTCTGCAAGGCCCGCTTTGGCGGGCCTTTTTCTTGGGTCGCGTTAAAATATGCGATTCGCCTGAATCTTTTGCGCGCCCAGACGGCGCGCTCCCGATCATGACCCAACGCGCCATCGTCCTGCTGTCCGGCGGACTCGACTCCGCCACCGTACTCGCCATGGCCCGTGCCCAGGGCTTCGAGACCTATGCGCTGTCGATGCGCTATGGCCAGCGCCACTCCTCTGAACTGGAAGCCGCCAAGCGCGTGGCGGCCGCGCTGGGCGCCACCCGCCACGAGATCATCGACCTGGACCTGCGCCGCTTCGGCGGCTCGGCGCTGACCGACGACACGCTGGCGGTGCCGACCGACGGCGCTTCCGACGGCATCCCAGTCACCTACGTGCCGGCGCGCAACACCATCATGCTGTCGCTGGCGCTCGGCTGGGCCGAGGCCGTCGGCGGACGCGACCTGTTCTTTGGAGCCAACGCGGTCGACTACTCCGGTTACCCGGACTGCCGCCCGGAATACGTCGCGGCCTATGAAACGCTGGCCAACCTCGCCACCAAGGCCGGGGTCGAGGGCGACCGCTTCCGCGTGCATGCGCCCATCATCGACATGACCAAGGGCGAGATCATCCGCGCCGGCATCGCGCTGGGGGTGGACTACAGCCTGACGGTGTCGTGCTACCAGGCCGACGACGACGGCCGCGCCTGCGGCGTGTGCGATTCGTGCCGCATCCGCCGGGCCGGCTTTGAAGCCGCCGGTGTGCCCGATCCGACCCGCTACCAGGCCGCTGCCTGATCACCAGCCGACGTCCACGCCCCCACATGCCTGAAATCGACCTCGCCGCGCTCTCGCGCACCGTGCTGCTGAGCACGTTCGTCCTGACCTTCCTGTTTGGCGCCGTGCTGCAGCGCACGCACTTCTGCACCATGGGGGCGGTCTCCGACATCGTCAACATGGGCGACTGGAGCCGCATGCGCATGTGGGTGCTGGCGATCGGCGTGGCCATGATCGGCACCGGCGTGCTGGCCTGGACTGGCGCGATCGACCCCACCAAGACCATCTACACCGCGAGCAAGCTGGGCTGGCTGTCGGCGCTCGCGGGCGGGCTGATGTTCGGCTTCGGCATGGTGCTGGCATCGGGCTGCGGCAGCAAGACGCTGGTGCGCATCGGCGCCGGCAACCTGAAGTCGCTGGTGGTCTTTGTCTTCCTGGGCCTGTCGGCCTACATGACGCTGCGCGGGCTGTTCGGCGTGGTGCGCGTGAATACCGTCGACGCGGTGGCGCTGACGCTGCCCACCACGCAAGACCTGCCGTCCGTGCTGGCGCAGGGCACGGGGCTCGCGCGCGGCGCGCTGCAGCTGGGCCTGGGCCTGGCGCTGGGCGGCGTGCTGGTGCTGTGGGCGCTGGCGGGCCGCGGCTTCCGCTCGTTTGACAACCTACTTGGCGGCATCGGCGTCGGGCTGATCATCGTGGCAATGTGGTATGTCTCGGGCCACCTCGGCTACGTGGCCGAAGACCCCAACACGCTTGAGGAACTGTTCGTCTCGACCAACAGCGGCCGCATGGAAAGCCTGAGCTTTGTCGCCCCCTATGCCTACACGCTCGACTGGCTGATGATGTTCAGCGACAAGAGCAAGGTGGCGACGGTCGGCATCGTCAGTGTGTTCGGTGTGATCGCCGGCGCGGCGGCCTATGCCCTGGCCACGCGCACGTTCCGCTGGGAAGGCTTCGGCAATGCCGAGGACGTCGCCAACCACATGGTCGGCGGCATCCTGATGGGTGCGGGCGGCGTGACCGCGCTGGGCTGCACGGTCGGGCAGGGCCTGTCGGGCGTGTCGACGCTGGCGCTTGGCTCGTTTATCGCGCTGGCTGGTATCCTGGCCGGTGCAGTGCTGGCATTCCGCTACCAGATATGGCGTCTGGAGCGCATGGCCTGAGGCGCGTGCTTGACACATCGAGAGCCGCATTACTATAATCGCGGTTCTGTTTTTTCGGGTCGTTAGCTCAGTCGGTAGAGCAGCGGACTTTTAATCCGTTGGTCGCGTGTTCGAGTCACGCACGACCCACCAGTATTACGAAGGGCCTGTGGCGCAAGTCACAGGCCCTTTTTGCGTCTGGCATGCCCCGCTAGAGGGGGATGCATTAACTAGTTCGAGGTAGAGACTTGGGCCTGCCTGCGCAGCACAATGGGTCAGCCGCGGCGTATTGACCGCGGTCCATCAGAACGGCCGCGAGACACGGCCCACCAACAAGACCCTATGCGGCGAGCAGGCGTTTCCTTGCCGGCCAGCGGGCACGTGCTGCGCATTATCTGGCCGTTCGTACCGGTGGTCGTTGCGCTGGCGTTGTTCAGCATCGCCAGCCTGGACCTGTTGTCGGCCGCGCGCGCCTTTGTCGCGGGCGAGAGCCAGTGGTCCAAGGGCCAGAAGAACGCCGTGCTGCACCTGCTGCGCTACGGCGAGGATCGCGATCCGGCGGATTTCGAGGCATACCTGGAGTCGATCGCGATTCCGCTGGGCGACCATCGCGCGCGCCTGGAGCTCGACCGCGACGAGCCTGACCTGGAGCGCATCCATGAAGGGCTCCTTGCCGGCGGCAACCATCCCGAAGACATTCCGCGGATGGTGCGGCTCTACCGGAATTTCCGCCATATCCAGGAGGTCGATGCAGCGATCCGCGTGTGGGCCGCGGGCGACATCGAGATCGCTGCCCTGCACGAACAGGCGCTGACCCTGCGCCGGCTGACCCGCCAGCCCGGCTGCGGGGACGATTGCGTGGCGCCGGTGCTGCGCAACATTGCGCAGATCGACGCCAGGCTGACGCCGCTGGAGCGGGCCTTTTCGGACCATCTGGGCCAGGCCTCGCGCCGCGTGACGCGGCTGCTGACCACCGGCAGCGCGGTGATGGCGGCAGCGCTGCTGATGTCCGCGATCCTGCTGTCGGTGGCGCCGCTGCGGCGCGAGCGCCGGCTGCGCGAGGCGCTGGCGCAGCGCGAAGAGCAGTTGCAGCTGGCGGTGGAGGGCAGCAACGACGGCCTATGGGACTGGCATCTCGGCCGCGGCGAGCTGTACTTCTCGCCGCGCTGCGCGCAGATGCTGGGCTACCAGGATGCCGAGCTGCCGCATGCGCGCGAAACCGTGCTGGGCCTGCTGCATCCTTCCGAGCTGGCCGCCTTTGAGGCCAAGCTGGCCCACCATCTGCGCAGCGGCGAGCCCTATGACGCCGAATTCCGCCTGCGCAACCGCGCCGGCGATTACCTGTGGGTGCGCGCCCGCGGCCGGCTGGTGCGCGGGGCGGGGCGCCGGCGCGCGCGCATGGCGGGGTCGCTCACGGACATTTCCGACCACAAACGCTACGAGACCCAGCTCTTTGCCGAGAAGGAGCGCGCCCAGGTCACGCTGCAGGCCATCGGCGACGCGGTGGTGACGGCCGATGTGTGGGGGCGCGTGGAGTCGCTCAACCCCGCGGCCGAGGCACTGACCGGCTGGCGCGAAGCCGACGCCCGCGGCCTGCCGCTGAGCAGCGTCTGCGTGCTGCGCGACGAGGAAAGCCTGGCGCCGCTGCCCGATATTGTCACGCTGGCGCTGCGCCAGCGCTGGCGCAGCCGGTCGGCGCAGCTGGTGCAGCGCGATGGGTCCGGGCTGCCCGGACAGGTGCTAGCGGTCAAGCCATCGGTGGCGCTGATCCGCGACCGTGCCGCGCAGGCCATCGGCGTGGTGGTGGTGCTGCACGATATCAGCCAGGAACGCGCCCATGCGGCGCGGCTGGCGTACGAGGCTAGCCACGATGCGCTGACCGGCCTGGTCAACCGCGCCGAGTTCGAGCGCCGGCTGGACGCGGCGATCACGCGGGGACGGGTGCAGGGCACCACCCATACGCTGATGTACCTGGACCTGGACCAGTTCAAGGTGGTCAACGACACCTGCGGCCATGCCGCCGGCGACGAGCTGATCCGGCAGATGGCGGAGGTCATGCGCAGCCAGCTGCGCCGCAGCGACACGCTGGCCCGGCTGGGCGGCGACGAGTTCGGCGTGCTGCTGGAGCATTGCGGCACCGCCGATGGCGAACGCGTGGCCGAGGCCTTGCGCCACGCCATTGCCTGTTTCCGCTTTGCGCATCGCCAGCGCACCTTCACGCTGGGCGTCAGCATCGGCCTGGTCACGCTGGACCGCCAGGCCGTCAACGTAGCCGAGGCGTTGAGCGCGGCCGACGCGGCCTGCTACGTGGCCAAGGAAGGCGGGCGCAACCGCGTGCAGGTCTACCATCCGCTGGACAGCGTGGTGCAGGCGCGCCATGGCGAGATGGAGTGGGTCAGCCGCGTGCATGCGGCGCTGGCGGCTGGCCGCTTCTGCCTGTACTCGCAGGAGATCGTGCCGGCGCACGATGGCGCGTTGCCGCAGACGGGCCGCCATGTGGAACTGCTGCTGCGCATGGTCGATGAACGTGGCCGGCTGGTGCCGCCGATGGCCTTCGTGCCGGCCTGCGAGCGCTACAACCTGATGCCGATGATCGACCGCTGGGTGGTCGAGACCGCGTTTGCCACGCTGGCGGGACGGCAGGCGGAGATTGCCACCTGCGCGATCAACCTGTCAGGCTCGTCGCTGGCGGACCTCCAGTTTCCCGATTTCGTGCGCGAGCAGGCGCAGCGCTTAGGCATCGCGCTGGACGGCATCTGCTTCGAGATCACGGAAACCGCGGCGATCTCCAACCTGGCGCAGGCCGGCGCGTTCATCCTGCAGCTGCAGCAGCTGGGCTGCAAGTTTGCGCTGGATGACTTCGGCGCGGGCATGTCGTCGTTCACCTACCTGAAGCACCTGCCTGCGGCCTACCTGAAGATCGACGGCAGCTTCGTGCGCGACATGCTGGCCGACCCGGTCAACCTGGTGATGGTGGAGGTGATCCAGCGCATCGGCCACGCCATGGGCAAGCAGACCATTGCGGAATTCGTTGAGAGCGAGGCCATGCTCGAACGGCTGCGCGAGCTGGGCGTGGACCTGGTGCAGGGCTACCACATTGCGCAGCCGGTGTCGTTTGCCCCGGCGGATCCCAAGGCCGGCGACCGGCCGGCGCTGGCGCTGGCGGGCTGAGCCGCCAGGCCCGGCCGTGGGTCAGGGAACGAGCGGGTCGCGGAAGCCGGTATCGGCGCCGGGCGGGGTGCCAGCCGGCGCGGGCGTCGGCGCGGTTGCGGGCGGCACGGCCTGGTGCCTGGCCTCGCGCCAGGTGTTGTACACCCAGTAGGCGGCGCCGGCTGCCAGGCCGACCTTGGACAGCTTCCAGGTCCAGCGCAGCACCGGCGTGCGCTTGACCAGCGGCAGCGCCAGCGTCAATACGGTGCTCAGCAGCGGGTAGTCCTTGGTCATGCCGACCACTTTCATCCACGACCCCGGGCGGGCGATGCGCGGCAGCCAGTGGCCGATAGTGCCCAGGCGGTGCGCGCCACCGCGCACCTCGTGCAGGGCCTGCAGGCAGTCGTAGCGTTCCAGCGCGGCGCGGGTCAGCAGCAGTTCCTTGCGCACCGCCAGCGGCAGGCGCACCTCTTGCGTGAACCGGGCCCGCCGCGGGTGATCGCGGTGGTTGTGTCCGGCAGCGCTGTCGTCGGGTTCCAGGGGGCTCATCGGCGCAGGATCTCCCGGTCTTTGTCGATTTCGGCGAGCGTGGCCTCAAGCATCGGCGGGGCGTTGCGCACCAGGTTGCGTGCGTACGCCAGGCAAATCGCGCACAGCACCAGGTAGAAGACCGTCAGTGCGCCCAGCGCCTGCCAGCGGTAGGTGTCCCAGAACAGGATGGCGATCAGCCCGGTCAGGGTGACCAGCCCGATGCCAAAGAACACCAGGCCGAAGCAGGCCAGCAGCGCGACCTTCATCAGGCGCGTGCGTTCCTCGGCAAGCTCCACGCTGGCGAGTTCGAGGCGGGTCTGGATCATTGCCACCAGCGAGCCGGCCAGGTTGCGCACGGATTCGAGGAACTTGGGGGAAGGGGGGGATTCGCTCATGCGGCTCCGGCGTGAAAGAGCGGCGCGACGGCGTGGCCGTACGCGCCTTTCCAGCAGGCGGGCCGGGTGTGGCGGCATGGTGTGTCGCCAGCCCCGGCCACTGGCAACCCGATGACCGGGTTGCCGCTCAGGCGCGGCACACCAGCACGCCGCGCCGGGTTGGAATCGCTTACTTGCGGTTCAGCAGCAGACCGATCAGCAGGCCTACGCCGGCCGCCACGCCCACGGCGCGCCACGGGTGGTCATGCACGTAGTCGTCGGTGGCGCGTGCCGCGGCCTTGCTCTTGGTCACGACGGCGTCTTGCAGGTCCTGGGCCTTTTCCTTGGCTTGCTTGAGCAGGCCCATGCCACGCTCGCGCAGTTCGGCGGCCTTTTCCCCGGTGGTCGAGGCGGCTTGCTTCAGCAGTTCCTCGGCGTCGGACAGAACGGTCTTGACATCGCTCATCAGTTTCTCCTGTTTGCGGGCGGATGGTTCGGTTTGTGCGGATTCTGACATTTTCTACGCTCCGAGGCTAACGGCATTTGTCGGTCTGATACTTAGCATATGTGGCGGGCGGCCGTGGTTTCAAGGCTGCAAGCCAGTGCGCGCGCCGCTTCGGTGCCTAGTATTGTCAGCATGCCGGAAAGCAAGCGTGATGAATGTCAGAAAATGTCTATATGACTTCGAGTGATTTTGTAGTGACTTTATATTCGTTTGGGTTGGATATCAATCCGGATACTCTGGTTCCACCCCGAAATCAGGAGAACAGAACATGGCTTTGCGTCTTGGCGATATCGCCCCGGACTTCGAGCAGGATTCGAGCGAAGGCCGCATCGGCTTCCATGCGTGGCTTGGCGACAGCTGGGGCGTGCTGTTCTCGCACCCGGCCGACTACACCCCAGTGTGCACCACGGAACTGGGCCTGACCGCGAAGCTAAAGGAGGAATTCGCACGCCGCGGCGTCAAGGCGATCGCGTTGTCGGTGGACAACGTGGACTCGCACCGCGGCTGGATCCAGGATATCAACGAGACCCAGTCGACCCAGGTCAATTTCCCGATCCTGGCCGATGGCGACCGCAAGGTGTCGCAGCTCTACGACATGATCCACCCGAACGCGAACGAGACCCTGACGGTGCGCTCGCTGTTCATCATCGACCCGAAGAAGAAGGTGCGCCTGATCATCACCTATCCGGCCAGCACCGGGCGCAATTTCAACGAGATCCTGCGCGTGATCGACTCGCTGCAGCTGACCGACAACCACAGCGTGGCCACGCCGGGCAACTGGCAGGACGGTGACGACGTGGTGATCGTGCCCTCGCTGAAGGACGAGGCGGTGATCCGAGAGAAATTCCCCAAGGGCTACCAGGCGGTGCGGCCGTACCTGCGCCTGACGCCACAACCCAACAAATGAACGCCGGGCCCCCCCCCGCCCGGGGGGGGGGGGGGGGCCGGCGTGAACGACAGGTGTTTTATCGACGGGGGCAGCCTCGTCGTCTCCTTGGTAGTGTGCTTGGCCCGGCTTTGCAGCCGGGCCTTTTTATTGCGGAGAGCCTGTCCGTCAGTCGCGGATGGCGATCAGAAAAAGGCCTGCAGGCCGGTCTGGGCGCGGCCCAGGATCAGCGCGTGGATGTCGTGGGTGCCTTCATAGGTGTTGACCACCTCCAGGTTCACCACATGGCGGATCACGCCGAACTCATCCGAGATGCCGTTGCCGCCCAGCATGTCGCGCGCCACGCGGGCGATGTCGAGCGACTTGCCGCACGAGTTGCGCTTCATGATCGAGGTGATTTCCACCGCGGCGGTGCCTTCGTCCTTCATGCGGCCCAGGCGCAGGCAGCCTTGCAGGCCCAGCGTGATCTCGGTCTGCATGTCGGCCAGCTTCTTCTGCACCAGCTGCGTGGCGGCCAGCGGGCGGCCGAACTGCTTGCGGTCCAGCGTGTACTGGCGCGCGGTGTGCCAGCAGAATTCGGCGGCGCCCAGCGCGCCCCAGGCGATGCCGTAGCGGGCCGAGTTCAGGCAGGTGAACGGGCCCTTCAGGCCGCTCACGCCGGGCATGATGTTCTCTTCCGGCACGAACACCTGGTCCAGCACGATTTCGCCGGTGATCGAGGTGCGCAGGCCGACCTTGCCATGGATGGCCGGTGCCGACAGGCCCTTCCAGCCCTTTTCCAGGATAAAGCCGCGGATCTCGTCCTTGCCGTTATCGCCCTGCAGCTTGGCCCAGACCACGAACACGTCGGCGATCGGCGAGTTGGTGATCCACATCTTGGCGCCGCTCAGCTCATAGCCGCCGTCGACCTTCTTGGCGCGGGTGACCATCGAGCCCGGGTCGGAGCCGTGGTTCGGCTCGGTCAGGCCGAAGCAGCCGATCCATTCGCCGGTGGCCAGCTTGGGCAGGTACTTCTGCTTCTGCGCTTCGGTGCCGAATTCAAAGATCGGCACCATCACCAGCGACGACTGCACGCTCATCATCGAGCGGTAGCCGGAATCCACGCGCTCGACTTCACGCGCGATCAGGCCGTAGCTGACGTAGTTCAGGCCCGGGCCGCCGTATTGTTCCGGGATGGTGGGGCCGAGCAGGCCCAGTTCGCCCATCTCGCGGAAGATCTCGATGTCGGTCTTTTCATTGCGGAAGGACTGAAGCACGCGCGGCATCAGCTTATCCTGGCTGTACGCAGCGGCGGCGTCGCGCACCATGCGTTCTTCGGCAGTCAGTTGCTGGTCCAGCAGCAGGGGGTCGGCCCAGTGGAATTCGGCGTTGGCAGCCATGCAGGTCTCCTTCGATAGCGCGGGGGAAGCATCGGGGGCGGGGCGAATGGTCGCTTGCCGCACCGGCGCTTCCGGGAATCATGACGGGTTCGGTGATCTTCGCGGAGGGTTTTCGTGGTTCCGCATTGCGGAACTGTGTTCCGTTGAATTAGTATATCGCAATGGGTTTGCCGTGCAACAGGCAAAACCCCCGACACCCATGCCTTTGTGCGATGAGCGGACAACCGCCGACCTGAGAGGAGCCGCCCTTGACCAGTCCGTCACTTTCTCCCGATGCCACGCCGCCCGCGCCGGTGCGCGACAGCGATCCCAACTTCGTCACCGCGCTGGCGCGCGGGCTGGAGCTCATGCGCTGCTTCCGCACCGGCGAGGCGATGCTCGGCAACCAGGACTTCGTGCGCCGAACCGGCTTCCCTAAGGCCACGGTGAGCCGGCTGGCGGGCACGCTGGTGCAGCTGGGTTACCTGCGCTATGACGAGAGCCTGGGCAAGTACGCGCTGGATGCCGGCGTGCTGGCGCTGGGCTACGCCTACCTGTCGGCGTCAGACGTGGTGACGCTGGCGCGGCCGCATATGCTGGCGTTCGCGCAGTCGTATGGGGTCTCGGTTTCGCTGGGCAAGCGCGAGCGCATGGAAGTGATCTACCTGGAATCGATCCGCAACGATGCGGGCGTGATGCTGGGGCTGGGCGTGGGCTCGCGCTTGTCGCTGGTGTCCAGTTCGATGGGGCGGGCGTACCTGGCCGCGTTGCCGGCGGCGCGGCGCGAGCGGGTCATGGCTGAGTTCAGCCAGGCGTTCCCCGAGCAGTGGAAGCAGCAGGAGACCGCCACGCGCGCGGCCCTGGCCGAGGCGCAGCAGCGCGGCTATGCGGCGTCGTTCCGCGACTGGCATCCGGCAATCCATGCCTGTGCGGTGGCGTTCCGGCCGGTGGGGGAGAAGGAGCTACACATGCTGAGTTGCAGCGCTTCCTATGGGGCGGTGGATGAGGCGGTGTTCCACCAGACGCTGGCGCCGGCGTTGCGGGCGCTGGCGGCAAGGTTGTCGGACCCGGCGGGCTGACGGCCAGGTCCGACGTGCGCAGGCGTTACAGGTCCGTGCGCAGCTTCCACAGCTCCGGGAACAGCACCACATCCAGCATCTTGCGCAGATAGCTGACGCCCTCGGTGCCGCCGGTGCCGCGCTTGAAGCCGATCACGCGTTCGACCGTGGTCACATGGCGGAAGCGCCACTGGCGGAACGAATCCTCCAGGTCCACGAACTTCTCGCCCAGCTCGTACAGTTCCCAATGCGCCGACGGATTGCGATAGACCTCCAGCCATGCCGCCTCGACTGAGGCGTTGTACGCAGTCGGCTGGGTCCAGTCCCGCTCCACGCAATCCGCATCGACCGCAAAACCACGCCGCGCCATTAGCCGGATCGCCTCGTCATAAAGCGACGGCGTCTTCAGCGCGGTCTCCACCAATGCCAGGTGCTCTGGCCGGTGCGCGTGCGGCTTCAGCATGGCCGCGTTCTTGTTGCCGAGAATGAACTCGATCTCGCGATACTGGAACGACTGGAAGCCCGACGACATCCCCAGGTAAGGCCGCATCGCGGAATATTCCGGCGGCGTCATCGTCGCCAGCACGTTCCACGCCTGCACCAGCTGGTCCATGATGCGCGATACCCGCGTCAGCATCTTGAACGCCGGCGGCAGGCTGTCGGCCTTGACCGATTCACGCGCAGCGCGCAGCTCGTGCAGCATCAGCTTCATCCACAGCTCGGTGGTCTGGTGCTGCACGATAAACAGCATCTCGTTGTGGTCCGGCGACAGCGGGTGCTGCGCGTTCAGGATCTGGTCCAGGCCGAGATAGTCGCCATAGCTCATGTCCTTGGCGAAATCCATCTGCGCGCCGTGCCAGCCATCGCCCTGTGCTTTCGTGCCAGCCTCGCTGGCGGCGCCGGAGAAGGGGCATCCCTTGAATTCAGTCATGATGCGCTCCCGATCAGGTCACCTGGCCGCGCGTCTGGAAGCGCGCGTCGCGATAGGCGCCGCTGTCCAGCACATCGCGCAGGATTTCCACAGCATCCCACACCTCGGTGAAGCTGGTGTACAGCGGCGTGAAGCCAAAGCGGGCGATGCGCGGCTCGCGGTAGTCGCCGATCACGCCGCGCTCGATCAGGGCCTGCACCAGCGCATAGCCGTCCGGGTGCTCCAGGCTGACCTGGCTGCCGCGGCGCGCGTGCTCGCGCGGCGTGACCAGCGTCAGCGGGTGGTGGCCGCAGCGCGCCTCCACCAGTTCGATGAACAAGTCGGACAGCAGCAGTGACTTGGCGCGCAGCACCTGCATATTGGTCTGGGCGAAGAGGTCCAGGCCGCATTCCACCATCGCCAGCGAAGTCACCGGCTGCGTGCCGCACAGGAAGCGGCGCACGCCTTCCACCGGGCGGTACTGCGGATCCATCGCGAACGGCGCGGCATGGCCCCACCAGCCCGACAGCGGCTGCCAGAAGGCATCGCGCAGCGCGGGAGCAACCCAGACGAAGGCGGGCGAGCCCGGGCCGCCGTTCAGGTACTTGTAGGTGCAGCCGATGGCGTAGTCGGCCCCGGCCGCCTTCAGGTTGACCGGCACGGCACCGGCGGAGTGGCACAGGTCCCACACCGTGAGTGCGCCGCGGGCATGGGCCAGCTCGGTCAGCGCGGCCATGTCCAGCATCTCGCCGGTCTTGTAGTTGACGTGGGTGAGCATCAGCACGGCGGCGTCGGCGCCCACGGCGGCGTCGATCTCGGCCGGCGAATTGACCAGGCGCAGCGAATAGCCCTGCTGCAGCAGGTCGGCCAGGCCTTGCGCGATGTACAGGTCGGTGGGGAAGTTGCTGGCCTCCGACACGATCACCTTGCGCGCCGGGTCGCGCGTCTGCTGCACGCGCAGCGCCGCGGCCAGCACCTTGAACAGGTTGATCGACGTGGTGTCGGTCACCACCACTTCATCGTGGCCGGCACCGACCAGCGGGGCCAGCTTGTTGCCCAGCCGCTGCGGCAGCTCGAACCAGCCGGCGGTGTTCCAGCTGCGGATCAGGCCCTCGCCCCATTCCTCGGCCACCACCTGGGCGGCGCGCTCGGCGGCGGCGCGCGGGCGGGCGCCCAGCGAGTTGCCGTCGAGGTAGATCACGCCCTCGGGCAGCGCGAACTGGTCGCGCAGCGGGCGCAGCGGGTCTTGCTGATCGAGCCGGATACAGTGCTCGCGGTCAAATGTCGTCATGTCGTGGGATTGGCCAGGGGTTGTTCGAAAGTGGTTCAGTCGAGGCTGCGCAGCACCGCGCGCA
Organism: Cupriavidus sp. SK-4; assembly: GCF_000611125.1. Classification (NCBI taxonomy): domain Bacteria; kingdom Pseudomonadati; phylum Pseudomonadota; class Betaproteobacteria; order Burkholderiales; family Burkholderiaceae; genus Cupriavidus; species Cupriavidus sp. SK-4. The sequence continues at coordinate 21,174 of NZ_JFJW01000081.1, read as the reverse complement.
CCGGGCTGGCATCGAGCCCGGCAAAGCGCAGCGGCAGCGCGATCAGTTCGTAGTCGCCTTCGGCGACCTCATCCAGCACGATGCCTTCCAGGATGGCCAGGCCGTGCCGGCGCACCGCGTTGTGCGCGTCCATGGTCTTGGATTCCTGCGGGTCGAGCGAAGGCGTGTCGATGCCGACCAGCTGCACGCCGTGCGACGACAGCAGCGCGATGGTGTCGGCGGCGACCGCGCAGAAGCCCGGGTCCCACTGCGCCAGCGGCGCCTGCGCATAGGTGCGGAGCAGCACGCGCGGCGGCAGGCCGGCCAGCGCGTGTTCGATATGGCGCGGCTCGACCACCGGCGAGGCGCCGATGCAATGGATCACGCGGCAGGTGCCGAGGTAGGGCGTGAGCGGCACGGCGCCGATCGGCGCGCCGTCGGCGGCGTAGTGCAGCGGGGCGTCGGCGTGCGCGCCGGTGTGCGGCGAAAGCGTGATGCGGCCGACATTCACCGGGCAGTGCTCGTCGATCTGCCAGGCCGGCTGCTGCTGGAACGGCGTGTCGCCGGGCCAGACCGGGGTGGCGGGAGAGAGCGGCGGGCTGATGTCCCACAGCCGGCGCGGGTCGTGATTGGGGGCGGTCATAAGGGTGCGCGGCGCCTTTGCAAGGCGCCGTCGTTGTCTGCCTCGATGTCGGAAATCATAGTCAAAATTGCCGACAAGAGGCTTGCTAAATGGACCGTCGATGAGGTCATCTTTCGCATAAAATGCGAAGAATTGATGATTTGTCGAAGGAAATTCGAATGAACCTCGATCCCACCGACCTGCGCATCCTGACCTGCCTGCAGGAGAACGGCCGCATCAGCAACCAGGACCTGGCCGACCGCGTGGCGCTGTCGCCTTCGGCATGCCTGCGGCGGGTGCGCCTGCTGGAAGAGTCAGGGGTGATCGGCGGCTACCGCGCCTGGTTCGACGCCGAGCAGCTCGGGCTGGAGCTTGAGGCGATCGTGCAGGTGTCGATGCGGCACGACGTGGAGGGCTGGCACGACACCTTTATCGCCGCGGTGCAGTCGTGGCCGGAAGTGCTGTCGGCGTACATCATCACCGGCGACAGCAACTACATCCTGCGGGTGCAGGCGCGCAACCTGAAGCACTACTCGGACTTCATCGTGAACCGGCTGTACCGCACCAAGGGCGTGATGGATATCCGCTCGAATATCGTGCTGCAGCGGATCAAGGTGGACAGTTCGCCGCTGGCGATCCTGAAGGCGGGTGCGGAGGGCGCCTAGCCTAGCGCTGCGTATGCAGCGCGATCAGCTGCCGCAGGGTTTCCTTGAGCAGCGCACCCTGGCGCGGGCCAAAGTCGTCCAGCACTGCGCGCTCGTGCTGGGCGGCGCGTGCCAGCAGTGGCTGGGCCAGCGCGAGGCCGCGCGGGGTGATCGAGATCAGCGCCTGGCGGCGGTCGGTCTGGCCGGCGCGGCGCGTCACCAGCCCGTCGGCGGCCATGCGGTCGACCAGCTTGGTCAGCGTCGGCTGCTTGGTCAGCGTGATTTCGGCGAGCGTGCCGATGGTGCAGTCGGGGCGGTCGGCCAGCGTGGCCAGCACGCGCCATTCCTGCACGGACAGGCCGCTGGCTTCCACTTCGCGGTGGAATTCGCCCGAGATCAGGTGGCTGGCGCGGGCCAGCAGGTAGGCCAGGTAGCCATCGACAAAGGGCGGGGGGGATTGCGCAGGCAGGTCCGCCATGATGGGCCCGGAGCTGTTCAGAGGTCGAGTGGGGCGGTGGTGGTGAACTGGCCGCCCTGGAATACCAACGGGCCGTCGCTGCCATCGAGCACGCCGCAGCGCTCGACTTCGCCCACGAAGATGATGTGGTCGCCCTCGTCGTAGCGGCTGCGGTTGTGGCATTCGAACCAGGCCAGCGCATTGGACAGGATCGGCAGGCCGGTGGCCGAGAGCCGGTAGTCGACGCCGGCGAAGCGGTCGCCCTTGAGGGTGGCGAAGCGCTGGCACAGCTCCAGCTGCGAGGCCGACAGCACGTTGATGATGTAGTGCGTGCCGTCGCGGAACATCGGCAGGCTGTTGGCGCGCGACGCCATGCTCCACAGCACCAGTGGCGGATCCAGCGACACCGAGTTGAACGAACTGGCGGTGATGCCGATGAACGGCGGCGCGCCGGCGGCGACAGACTCGGGGCTGGCGCGCGTAGTGATCACCGTCACCCCGGTCGCGAACTGCGACAGGGTGCGGCGGAAGTGCTGCGCATCGAAATCTGGTGCGGCGGCGCTGGCGATCTGTGGCTGGGCCTCAGGCATGCCCATGGGGGCTCCGCTGGAGTTCATGAAATTTCATATATATTATTCGCGCCAGGGGCAGCAAGTTCAAGCCCGGCCGTGCGCTTATTTGCGGCCGCGGCGCTGGGCTGGCGCACACAACAAGGCGGGCACTGCCGCCGATACAACAAGCAGGACCTAGCAGGAGACAAACGTCATGCTCATCGAGCAGATCGAACACCGCTGGCTGGCGGCGTTCCGGCGCACGCTGGAACTCTGTGCCCTGCAGGGTGCGGAAGTCGTTGGAATTGTAACGGAGTCGCAATCCCGCCCTGTCAACGTGGCCTTGGCCGAACTGGCCGTGCAGTCGCTGGGCGCCACCGCGGTGCGCATCCAGGTGCCGACACCCGCACTTAGCGCGCCCGCGCCGGTGCGCTCCACCGGCGCCAGCGATGCCTTGCTGGGCCTCGCTCCGGTGGTGGCGGCCTTGTCGCGCTGCCACCTGGTGCTGGACTGCACGGTGGAAGGCCTGCTGCACGCGCCGGAACTGCCGCTGATCCTGCGCGGCGCCGACGGCATCGTGCCGCGCATGCTGATGGTCAGCAACGAACATCCGGAGATCCTGGAACGCTGCCAGCCCGACCCGGCGCTGGAAGGCACCGTGCGCGCCGCCATGAAGCGCCTGCGCGGCGCGCGCGAGATGCGCGTGCATTCGCCGGCCGGCACCGAGCTGCGCATCGGCCTGGCCGAGGCCCGCGTGGGCGGGGTCTGGGGCTTCTGCAACAAGCCCGGGCAGGTCTCGCACTGGCCCGGCGGGCTGTGCCTGGCGTTCCCGGCCAGCCGCCAGGTCAACGGCACGCTGGTGCTGGCGCCGGGCGACGTCAACCTGACCTTCAAGACCTACCTGCGCGATACCGTGGTCTGCCATATCGAGGACGACTACATCGCCGGCGTCGAGGGGCAGGGCGTGGATGCCGACATGATGCGCGGCTACTACCAGGCCTGGGCCGACCGCGAAGGCACGCGCGATGCGTACGCGGTCTCGCACGTGGGCTGGGGCCTGAACCGGCTGGCGCGCTGGGACGCGATGACCTTCTACGACAAGCGCGACTGCAACGGCACCGAGCTGCGCGCGTTTGCCGGCAACTTCCTGTTCTCGACCGGCGCCAACGAGGTCGCCGGGCGGCATACGCTGGGCCATTTCGACCTGCCGCTGCGCAACTGCACGGTGTCGCTGGATGGCCGCAACGAGGTCGAAGCGGGCACGCTGGTGGAGATGGCGGCATGAGCGCGGCCGCGACGATGCAACGCCACGCCAACGGCATTGCCACGCTGGCCTGGGGCGATGGCCCGGTGGCGGTGGTGATGCTGCACGGCATCGGCGGCGGCAAGGCCGCCTGGCCCGCGCAGGGCGAGGCGCTGGCGCAGGCCGGCTACCGTGCCGTGGCCTGGGACATGCCCGGCTACGGCGACAGCGCCCTGATCGATCCCTATGACTTCGACGGGCTGGCGCAAGCGCTGGCGCCGCTGCTGCAGGCCGAGCGCGACGCCGGCCGGCGCGTGGTGCTGCTGGGCCACAGCATGGGCGGCATGGTGGCGCAGCAGGCCTGCGCGGCCGCGCCCGCGCTGATCGACGGCATGGTGCTGTCCGGCACCTCGCCCGCCTTTGGCAAGGGGGACGGGCCCTGGCAGCGCGAGTTCATCGCCGCGCGCACCGCGCCGCTGGACGCCGGCAGGACCATGGCCGAGATGGCCGCCGGGCTGGTGCGCACCATGGTCGCACCCGATGCCGAGCCACAAGCCGTGGCCTTTGCCACGGCGGTGATGGCAGCGGTGCCGGCGCCCACCTACCGCGCGGCGCTGGCTGCGCTGGTGCGCTTCAACCAGCGCGACGCGCTGCCGCGCATCGCGGTGCCGGTGCTGGCGCTGGCCGGGCAACACGACACCAATGCCGCGCCCGAGGTGATGGAGCGCATGGCGCAGCGCATTCCCGGCGCCGAGTACCGCTGCCTGCCGGATGTCGGCCACCTGGCCTGCATGGAGCGGCCGGCGCTGTTCAACGAGGCGGTGCTGGATTTCCTGCAGCGGCGCTTCCCCGTGCACTGAACCACGCCGCTTCCCGGCAACGCAACACAAGAACCGCCGCCGCGCCGCCACCGCATCCGGCGCGAGCAGGAAAACAGGAGACCGCGACATGCCCTCTGACCAGCTCGACTTCGTTCCCGCCATCGGCACGGCGGACTTCACCCCGCAACAAGCGCGCCTGCTGGCGCTGGCCAACCGCCTCGGCCGCGAGCGCTTTGCCGCGCGCGCAGCCACCTGGGACCGCGAGGCCAGCTTCCCCTTCGCCAACTATGCCGACCTGCGCGAGGCCGGCCTGCTGGCCCTGTGCGTGCCGCGGGCGTTCGGCGGCGAGGGCGCGGACTTTGCCACCTACTGCATGGTGGGCGCCGAGATCGGCCGCTTCTGCGGGGCCACGGCGCTGACGTACAACATGCATATCTGCTCGACCATGTGGACCGGCGTGCTGTCCGACGGCATCGACATGACGCCTGACCAGCGCGCCGAGCACGAGGCGCGGCGCGAGCTGCATTTCGCACGCGTGGTGCGCGACGGCGCCGTCTATGCGCAGCCGTTCTCCGAAGGCTCCGCCGCCGCCGCGGGCAAGGCGCCGTTCGGCACCACCGCGCGCAAGGTCGATGGCGGCTGGGTACTGAACGGGCGCAAGATCTTCGCCTCGCTGTCGGGCGCGGCCGACTACTACGGCATCCTGTGCACCGAGGACCGCGGCGACCAGCATCCCGACATGCGCGACACGCTCTACATTGCCGTGCCCGGCAAGGCGGAAGGGCTGACCGTGACCGGCGAGTGGGACCCGATGGGCATGCGCGGCACGGTGTCGCGCACGCTGCTGCTCAAGGACGTGTTCGTGCCCGACCACGAGCAGCTGATGCCGCGCGGCGTCTACTACCGCGCGGCGCAGACCTGGCCGGCGATGTTCTTCACGCTGTCGCCGACCTACCTGGGGGTGGCCCAGGCCGCCTACGACTTTACCGTGCAGTACCTGCGCGGCGAGGTGCCGGGCCAGCCGCCGGTCAAGCGCCGCATGTACCCGACCAAGCAGATCGCGGTGGCGCAGATGCGCATCCAGCTGGAAACCATGCGATCGCTCTTCTGGCGCGTGATCCATGAGGCGAAGCCCAATCCGACCAAGGACGAGCGCCTGCGCCTGTACGCCGCGCACTACACCGTGATGGAAGGCGCCAACGACATCGCCCGGCTGGCGATCCGCACCTGCGGCGGCCAGTCGATGCTCAAGGACCTGCCGCTGGAGCGGCTCTACCGCGACTCGCGCTGCGGCGCGCTGATGCTGCCCTGGACCGCCGAGCTGATCCTGGACCGCATGGGGCGCGAGACCCTGTACGAATCCGGCGAGCGCGACGAATGAGCGCCGCCAGCCGCACCATGCGTGCGGGCGCCGCCGGGCTGGGCGCGCTGCCGGCCATGCTGCATGGCCATGCCGCCGCGGCGCCGGGGCGGCCGGCGTTGCACTACCTGGGCCGCACCTTCACCTACGGCAAGCTGTGGCGGCGCGTCGAGCGTGCCAGCGCCCACCTGGCAGCGACGTGGGGCATCCGCGCGGGCGACCGCGTCGGCACGCTGTGCCTGAACCACGAGCTGCAGCTGGTGCTGCTGTTCGCCTGCGCGCGTGTCGGGGCGATGTTCGTGCCGCTGAACTACCGGCTGGCGCCGGCGGAGTTGCGTACCATCGCCGCCCACGCGCAACTGGCCGCGCTGTTTCATGACGAGCGCCATGCAGGGCTGGCGCAGGAGGCTGGCGGCGGCTGCCAGGCCGCGCCTCTCGACCGGTTGGTCGACCATCCCGCGCCGTTCGGCGTGGCCCACCTGCCGGTGCCGGACGATGCGCCGCTGCTGCTGGCCTACACCTCCGGCACCACCGGCAAGCCCAAGGGCGCGGTGCATACGCAGGCCGGGCTGCTGGCCAATGCGCGCGCCAGCTGGTGGGCGCACGGCATGACCACGGACGACCACGTGCTGTCGGTGCTGCCGATGTTCCATGTCGGCGGGCTGTGCATCCAGACGCTGCCGGCGCTGCTGGCCGGAGCGCAGGTCACGCTGCACGACCGCTTTGCGCCGGATGCCTGGCTCGGCGCGGTCGCGCAGGCGCGGCCGAGCCTGTCGCTGATGGTGCCGGCAACGTTGCGCGCGGTGCTGGAGCATCCCGGCTGGCCCGGCGCCGACCTGTCGGCGCTGCGCGGCGTGATGGCAGGTTCGTCGACCATCCCGCTGTCGTATATCGACGCCTTCCATGCGCGCGGCGTGCCGCTGGGGCAGGTCTATGGCGCGACCGAGACCGGTCCGGTGTCGGTGGTGCTGAAGCTGCAGGATGCGGTGGCCCGGCCTGGCTATGCCGGCTGGCCGCAGCCGGAGGCGCAAGTCCGGCTGGCTGGCCCGGACGGTGCCGAGGTGGCGCAGGGCGCAGTCGGTGAGCTGTGGGTGCGCGGCGCCAACGTGATGGCTGGCTACTGGAACCAGCCTGATAACGGCCTGGCCGACGGCTGGTTCCATTCCGGCGACCTCGCGCACCGCGATGCCGGCGGCTGCATCGAAGTCGTCGGCCGCAGCAAGGACATGATCATCTCGGGTGGCGAGAACATCTATCCCGCCGAGATCGAGAACGTGCTGGTCGGCCTGCCCGGGGTGCAGGAGTGCGCGGTCGTCGGCGTGGCCGATGCGCGCTGGGGCGAGGTGCCGGTGGCGGTGGTCGTGCCCGCGCCGGGCGCGCCGCGCGACGCGCTGGGGGCGGAGCCGCTGCGCGAACTGCTGGCCACGCGCATTGCCCGCTTCAAGCTTCCGCGCGAGGTGGTGCTGCTGGACGACCTGCCGCGCAGCGCGCTGGGCAAGGTGCTCAAGCCGCAACTGCGCGCGATGCTGGAGGCACAGCGCCAGCCTGGCTGAATCCGCTGCAAGGGCGCCGATCTGCGCTTATGCTTGAGGCCGTGACACCACAGACGACAACGCAAGGGAGCGGCGCAAATGGAACATGGACTTGAAACGGCCACGCTGGGCGGCGGGTGCTTCTGGTGCCTGGAGGCGGTCTACCAGCAGGTCGATGGCGTGGTGGCGGTGGAGTCCGGTTATACCGGCGGGCATGTGGACCACCCGACTTACCAGCAGGTTTGCGACGGTGATACCGGGCACGTCGAGGTGGTGCGTGTCACCTTCGATCCGTCGGTGATCAACTTTCGCCAGATCCTGGAGATCTTCTTCGCCATCCACGACCCGACCACGCCGGACCGGCAGGGCAACGATGTGGGGCCGCAGTACCGCTCGGCGATCTTTACGCATTCGGAGGCGCAGCGGGCCACGGCGGAATACGTGATGCGGGAGCTGGCTGCCGCCAAGGTCTTCGATGCGCCGATCGTTACGCAGGTCGAGCCGGAGCAGCCGTACTGGCGCGCCGAGGCTAGTCACCAGAACTACTATCAGGACCATCCGAGCCAGGGGTACTGTGCCTTTGTAATCTCGCCGAAACTGGCCAAGTTTCGAAAGCAGTTTGGGGGGAAGTTGAGGAAGTAGGGGCTGGGCGCCTGGGTCGGCGCCAGAAACCGACCCTAATTTCCCTGCGCAAACATCGCGCCGACAATCGCTCCCATCTCATGCCGCCGCGCCGCCGGCATCCGCGACGCAGTCGACATGATGCTGATGGCCGCCTCGGCGCCCATTTCCAGGGGCAGTGCAATGCCCACGCCTGCCACCCCCTCCGCGCCGGCAAGCGCATAGCCCAGCTTGCGGGCGCGCTCTACGCCGCGCAACAGCCTGAGCAGGCTCAGGCCGCCGGCTGCGTACTCGGCGCGGTGCCGCTCGTAATGCGCACGCACCGCCTCGTTGTCCATTGTCGCCAGCAACGCCATGCTGCCGGTGCCCTGGCCCAGCAGGCGGGAGGTGCCGGTCAGCAAGTGGAAGGTCTTGATGCGGTGGCTGCCTTCCTCGGTATGCAGGCAGTGCCCGTGGTCGCCGATGCGCACGGTCAGGAACACCGCGTCGCCCGTGAGCCGGGCCAGCGCCTTCATCTTGCTCACCAGCGCGCTGCTGGGCGGCGGCCGGTTCATCGCGCGCAGGCCCAGCGCCATGGCGGCAGTGCCCAGGTGATAACGCTTGCCCCCCGACTCGCGCTCGATATACCCCACGGATTCCAGGAAGCGCGCCATCCGGTGCGCGGTGGTGCGGTCGATCTCCGCTATCGCGGCGAGTTCCGGCAGGGTCAGTCCCGCCTCGTGATGCTCGGCGAGCAGCCGGAGCAGGGCGAAGGCACGGGACAGGCTCTGCACGCCGCCGGGCGAGGGGGTCTTGGTTGGCATGGGAAGGTGCGTCGGGGGGCGCTTTGGGGGTGGCGGATGCCGCGTCCCGCGTCCTGGGTTTCTGGTCTGTGCACATTATGCACAGACTGAGCGATTGCGGTTGTCCCGGGCGGCGTGGTGGTTTGCAATCCATGCATCACGGAACCCCACGCAAGCGCCATGATTCCCATCGACTCACGCATCGACTCATCTTCCGACGCTTTCGCCAGCCAGCGCGCCGGCATGCAGGCCCTGATCGACCGCCTCCATGGCCTCGAACAGCGTGCCGTGGCCGCCTCGGAGCGCGCCCGGCCCACCTTTGCCAAACGCGGGGCGCTGCTGCCGCGCGAGCGCATCGGCCGCCTGCTGGACGCAGGCGCGCCGTTCCTGCCGATTGCCACGCTGGCCGGCTTCGGCATGGACGACCCCGACCCCGAGACCTCCATCCCCGGCGGTTCGCTGGTGGCCGGCATCGGTTTCGTCTGCGGCGTGCGCTGCATGGTGCTGGCCACGGATTCCGGCATCGACGCCGGTGCCATGACCGAGGCCGGCAACATGAAGCTGATGCGCTGCCAGGAAATCGCGCTGGAAAACCGGCTGCCATTCATCCACCTCGTGGAATCGGCCGGCGCCAACCTGCGCAAGTACCGCGTGGACAAGTTCGTGCGCGGCGGCGCGCTGTTCTACAACCTGGCTCGCCTGTCCGCGGCCGGGCTGCCGGTGATCACGGTCGTGCATGGCTCGTCCACGGCGGGCGGCGCCTACATGCCGGGGCTGTCCGACTACGTGGTGATGGTGCGCAATCGCGCGCGCGCCTTCCTGGCGGGCCCGCCGCTGCTGAAGGCCGCCACCGGCGAGATCGCCACGGATGAGGAACTGGGCGGCGCCGACCTGCATGCCACGGTCAGCGGCCTGGCCGAATACCTGGCCGAGGACGACGAGCACGCGCTTGCCACCGCGCGCGACATTGTCGCCAGCCTGGACTGGCCGACCGTCGCGGCAGGGCCCGCGCAGCCCGCGCGCCCGCCGCGGCTCGACCCGTCGGAGCTGGATGGCGTGATGACGCTCGACATGAAGCGCCCGGTGGACATGCGCGAGGTGATTGCGCGCATCGTCGACGACTCCGCCTGGCTGCCGTTCAAGCCCGACTATGGTCCCGGCACGGTGTGCGGCCACGCCCGCATCGAAGGCAATACGGTCGGCTTCATCACCAACAACGGTCCCATCGACCCGGCCGGCGCCACCAAGGCCGCGCAGTTTATCCAGCTATGCAACCAGTCGGACACGCCGATCGTGTTCCTGCAGAACACCACCGGCTTTATCGTCGGCCGTGCCTCGGAAGAGGCCGGCATGATCAAGCATGGCGCCAAGATGATCCAGGCGCTGTCGAACTCGACGGTGCCGCAGATCACGCTGTACTGCGGGGCCTCGTTCGGGGCGGGCAACTTCGGCATGTGCGGGCGGGGCTTCCGGCCGCGCTTCTGCTTCTCGTGGCCGAACGCGCGCACCGCCGTGATGGGCGGCGAGCAGGCCGCCATGACGCTTGAGATCGTGGCGCGCCAGCAGGCCGCGCGCAAGGGCGTGCCGGTCGATGAGGCGCAGCTTGCCAGCCAGACCGCCGATATCGTCGCCAACTTCGAGCGCCAGGCCAGCGCCTTCGTCACCAGCGGGCTGCTGCTGGACGACGGCGTGATCGACCCGCGCGATACGCGCGCCGTGCTGGCCTTCGTGCTGGCCACCGCGCGCGAGGCCAGCCTGCGCAAGCCGCATGCGATCCAGTTTGGCGTCGGGCGCTTCTAAGCGCCGGCGCCGTCCCGACACGTCCCAAACGAACAAGACACCAGGAGACCACCATGCTTTACACGGAAGACCACCGCAACATCATGGACAGCATCCGCCGCTTCGTCTCGGCGGAGATCGATCCCTTCGTCGATGAGTGGGAAGCGGCCGAGATTTTCCCGGCGCATGCACTGTTCAAGAAGATGGGCGACCTCGGCTTCCTCGGCATCACCAAGCCGGTCGAATACGGCGGCATGGGGCTCGACTTCTCCTATGCCGTTGCCGCTGCCGAGGCGCTGGGCTATGCCCGCGCACAGGGCGTGGGCATGGGCGTGGGGGTGCAGACCGACATGGCGACGCCGGCGCTGACCGCGTTCGGCTCGGACGAGCTCAAGCGCAACTACCTGGCCCCTGCCATCGCCGGCGACATGGTGTGCTCCATCGGCGTGTCCGAAGCCGGCGCCGGTTCCGACGTGGCCTCGCTCAAGACCCGCGCGGTGCGCGATGGCGACGACTATGTCATCTCCGGCTCCAAGATGTGGATCACCAACGGCACCCAGGCCGACTGGATCTGCCTGCTGTGCAATACCTCCGACGGTCCGGTCCACAAGAACAAGTCGCTGATCGTGGTGCCGCTCAGGGAAGACGGCAAGCGCGTGCGCGGCGTGGAAGTGCAGAAGATCAAGAAGTTCGGCATGTGGTGCTCCGACACCGCGCAGATCTTCTTCGACGAAGTGCGCGTGCCGGTGCGCAACCGCATCGGCGACGAGGGCATGGGCTTCATCTACCAGATGAAGCAGTTCCAGGAAGAGCGGCTGAACGGCGCGGCGCGCCGGCTGGCCTGCAACGCGCTGATCGAGGAGACCGCCGACTATCTGCGCCAGCGCATCGCCTTCGGCAAGCCGCTGCTGGACAACCAGTTCATCCAGTTCAAGCTGGCCGAGCTCAAGACCGAGATGGAGGCGCTGCGCGCGCTGGTCTACATGGCCACGCAGACCTATATCGATGGGGGCGATGTCATTGAACTGGCCTCGATGGCCAAGCTCAAGGCCGGGCGCCTGTCGCGCGAGGTGGCCGACTGGTGCATGCAGTTCCAGGGCGGCATGGGCTACACCTGGGACAACCACGCGTCGCGCGCCTATCGGGATTTCCGGCTGGGCTCGATCGGCGGCGGGGCGGACGAGGTGATGCTCCAGGTCATTGCCAAGCAGATGGGCCTGATGTCGCGCGGCTGACGCGATCCTGAACCAACCACCAGCCAGGATCGCCATGCCCGACAGCTCTTGCAACGATGCCGTGATCGTGCGCCGCGCCGGCGGGGTACTGTTCGCCACCCTCAACATTCCTGCCACCCGCAACGCATTGGCGCCCGAAGTGGTGGCCGCGCTGGCCGCCGCCGTGGCGCAGGCAGAAGCTGACCCGGAAGTCCGCGCGCTGGTGCTGCGCGGTGCCGGCGGCAGCTTCAGCGCAGGCGGCAACGTGGGCAGCTTCCAGGCCCGGCTCGATGCCGACGCCAGCCAGGAAGACCCGGTCGCCACGCGCAACCGCCAGTTCGGCTACTTCATGGAGCGCCTGAGCGTGCTGCCGGTACCGGTGATCGCCGCGGTTGAGGGCGCGGCCATGGGCGGCGGCATGGGCCTGGCCTGCGCGGCCGACATCGTGCTGGCTACGCGCGATGCGCGCTTTGCGTTGTCGGAGACCACGCTGGGCATTGTCGCCGCGCAGATCGCCCCCTTTGTGGTGCAGAGGCTGGGCGCTGCCGCCACGCGCCGCCTGGGCCTGACCGGCGAGCGCGTCAGCGGCGATGCAGCGGCAGACATCGGCCTGGTCGACCAGCTCGCGGCCGACAGCGCGGAGCTGGACGCCCTGATAGCCGAGTGGCTGACGCGCATCGGCCGTTGCGGCCCCAACGCCAACCGCGTGTTCAAGGCACTGGTCGGCCGCTGCGGCCACGAGCCGCTGGGCCCGCTGCTGGATCAGGCCTCGCGCCAGTTTGCGCAATGCATGCGGCGCGAGGGCGCCGAAGGCGTGGCGGCATTCCGCGACAAGCGCGATGCCGCCTGGACCGTTCGCTTCGATGCCGACACGGTGCGCGCCGCGCAGTCAACCGGCTGACCGCGCCGGCCGCATCTTCCAAGAGATTCACAGGATTTCCCATGTCTGCTACCCGCCGATCCTTCCATACGCTGCTCGTCGCCAATCGCGGCGAGATCGCGGTGCGCATCATGCGCACCGCCCGCCGCCTCGGGCTGGCCACCGTGGCCGTGTATTCCGAAGCGGACCGCCATAGCCCGCACCTTGCCTGCGCCGACCGCGCCGTGTGCATCGGCGCCGCCGCGCCGCGCGAGTCGTACCTGAATATTGCCGCCATCATCGAAGCGGCCCGCGCCAGCGGTGCCGATGCGGTGCACCCCGGCTATGGCTTCCTGGCCGAGAACGCCGCCTTTGCCGAGGCGGTCAGCGCCGCCGGCCTGGTCTTCGTCGGCCCGCCCGCCGCGGCGATCCGCGCCATGGGCAACAAGGCCGAAGCCAAGCGGCTGATGCTGGCTGCCGACATGCCGTGCGTGCCCGGCTACCAGGGGGCCGCGCAGGATGACGCCACGCTGCTGGCCGAGGCCGGGTCCATCGGCTTCCCCCTGATGGTCAAGGCCGCGGCGGGCGGCGGCGGGCGCGGCATGCGGCTGGTGCGCGACGCGGCGGCGCTGCCCGCGGCGCTGTCGAGCGCACGCTCCGAGGCGGCGGCTGCCTTCGGCTCCGACGAGCTGATCCTCGAGCGCGCCTTGATCGCGCCGCGCCACGTCGAGATCCAGGTCTTTGCCGACACCCACGGCAATGTCATCCATCTCGGCGAGCGCGACTGCTCCGTGCAGCGCCGCCACCAGAAAGTCATCGAGGAAGCGCCGTCGCCCGCGGTCGGCCCGGTGCTGCGCGCGCGCATGGGCGAGGCCGCCGTGCGCGCGGCCAAGGCCATCGGCTACGTCGGCGCCGGCACCATGGAGTTCCTGCTCGATGCCGAGGGCAGCTTCTACTTCATGGAGATGAACACGCGGCTGCAGGTCGAACACGCGGTGACCGAGGCCATCACCGGCTTCGACCTGGTCGAATGGCAATTGCGCGTGGCGGCAGGCGAGCCGCTGCCGGTCACGCAGGACCAGGTCCGGCTCAACGGCCATGCCATCGAAGTACGTCTCACCGCCGAGGACGTGCCTGCGGGTTTCCTGCCGCAGGGCGGGCCGCTGCTGCGCTGGCGCCCGCCTGCCGCCGGCCGCGACGTGCGTGTGGACCATGCGCTGGAGGAGGGCGGTGCCATCCCCACCCACTATGACTCGATGGTCGCCAAGCTGGTCGCGCATGGCGCCGACCGCGAAGAGGCGCGCCGCAAGCTGCTGCGCGCGGTGCAGGACTGCACGCTGCTGGGCGTGCCGACCAACCAGGGGTTCCTGGCCGCGTGCCTGGAGCACCCGGCATTCGCTGGCAATGACGTGCATACGGGCTTTGTCGACACCCATATGCAGGCGGCGCTGCAGGCCCAGGTACCTCCGGTGCATGTGACGGCAAGCGCCGCGCTGGCCGCGTCGGGGCTGCTGGGCGGCAACGGCAAGCCGGCCACGCTTGCGCGTGCGGCCTCCAGCGTGGTGCTGAATGCGGCCGGCAAGGCCTGGGAAGCGTTCCTGCGCGTGTCCGCCGATGGCTGGCGCGTCAGCCTGCGTCAGCGCGGTGAAGACCACCCGCCGGTGGAATGCAGGCTGCGCGTGCTGCGCGCCGATGCCGCCAACGGCACGGCCCTGGTCGAATGCGACGGGGTGGCCTATCCGCTGGTGTTCGCCGCCGAAAAGCACGCCCTGCACCTGTTCCAGTCCGGCCGCGCCTGGCACTTCCCGCTGCACGATCCGCGCCGCCGCCGCGATGCCGGCGACGCCGACGGCGTGCTGCAGGCGCCGCTGACGGCCCGCATCGTCGCGGTCAATGTGGCCGAGGGCGACCACGTGCAAGCAGGCCAAGTGCTGGTGGTGCTGGAGGCCATGAAGATGGAGCACGCCATCGTGGCGCCGTTTGCCGGCGTGGTGGCGGAACTGCCGGCGCGCGCCGGCGGGCAGGCCAGTGCCGGTTCCTTGCTGGCGCGGGTGGAGGCCGATGTGGCCGCAAAGGAAGAAGCATGAGCGGATCCGTGCAAGAAGAAGCGCGCGCCGGCAAGACTGTGCGCATCGGCGGCGCTTCCGGCTTCTGGGGCGATTCCGCCATCGCCACGCCGCAACTGCTGGCAGTGCCCGGCCTGCAATACCTGGTCTATGACTACCTGGCCGAGACCACCATGTCGATCCTGGCACGCGCCCGCGCCAAGGATCCGGCGCAGGGCTACGCCACCGACTTCGTGCACGCGGCGATGGGACCGAACCTTGGTGAAATCCTGCGGCGGGGCATCCGTGTCATTGCCAATGCCGGCGGCCTCAATCCGCACGGCTGCCGCGACGCGCTGCTGAAGGTGGCGCAGCAGCAGGGGCTGTCGCCGCGCATCGCGGTGGTCAGCGGCGACGACGTGCAGCCGCGCTTCGCGCAGTGGTGCGCCGAGGGGCTGACTGACCTTGCCGGCAATCCGGTGCCAACCACCGAGCCCTGGTCGGCCAACGCCTACACCGGCGCGCAAGGCATTGCCCGCGCGCTGGCGCTGGGCGCGGATATCGTCATCGCCGGGCGCTGCGTCGACAGCGCCGTC
Organism: Cupriavidus sp. SK-4; assembly: GCF_000611125.1. Classification (NCBI taxonomy): domain Bacteria; kingdom Pseudomonadati; phylum Pseudomonadota; class Betaproteobacteria; order Burkholderiales; family Burkholderiaceae; genus Cupriavidus; species Cupriavidus sp. SK-4. The sequence continues at coordinate 6,069 of NZ_JFJW01000081.1, read as the reverse complement.
GTGGTGGGCGCGCTGGCCCACGAGTTCGGCTGGAACTGGACCGACTGGGACCGCCTGGCCGCCGGCACGCTGGCGGGCCACGTGATCGAGTGCGGCGCCCAGGCCACGGGCGGGCTGTTTACCGACTGGCAGCGCGTGCCTGGGTGGGAGCGCATGGGCTATCCCGTGATCGACTGCGCGCACGACGGCAGCTTCGTGCTGAGCAAGCCAGAGGGCACTGGGGGACTGATCGACCCGGCCGCGGTCGCGGAACAGGTGCTGTACGAGGTCGGTGATCCCGCCAACTACCTGATGCCGGACGTGACCTGCGACTTCCGCATGGTGCGCACCGAACTGGTCGAGCCCGGGCGCGTACGCGTGCATGGCGCGCGTGGCCGGGCACCCGGCACGCACTACAAGGGCAATGCCACCTGGCAGGACGGCTACCAGATCAGCCTGATGATGGCGATCCGCGGCATCGATGCCCCCGCCAAGGCGCGCCGCACCGCGGAGGCGCTTCTGGCGCGCACCCGTGCCATGCTGGCCGAACGACAGATGCCGGACTACACCGAGACCGTGGTCGAGCTGCTCGGCTGCGAATCGCAGTATGGCCCGCATGCGCGTGCGTTGCCGACGCGGGAGGTGGTGCTGCGCATCGGCGCGCGCCATCCGCTCGCCAGGGGGCTGAGCTTCCTGCAGCGCGAATGCTCTTCTGCGGGGACGTCCATGGCGGCGGGCACGCGCTCTTCCTTCGCGGGTCGGGTCGACATCCAGCCGGTGGTGAAGGTGTTCTCCTTCCTGGTGCCCAAGTCGGACGTGCCGATGCGCGTGGAGTTCGAGGCCGGCGAGATCCTGCTGCCCAACGCCGCAGTGAGCGCGGCGCAGGAGCCACCGGTCGCGCTCGACGCGCCGGCATCGCCTGCGCTTCCCCGCGAGCCGCGCGTCGAGCGGCCACTGGTCACGCTCGCCTATGCGCGCAGCGGCGACAAGGGCGATGACGAGAATATCGGCGTGATCGCCCGCAAGCCAGAGTACCTGGCACTGCTACGCGAGCAGCTCACCCCGCAAGCTGTGGGCGCGTACTTTGCCCACCTGGTGCAGGGCGAGGTCGAGCGCTTCGACGTGTCTGGCCTGCATGCGCTGAACTTCCTGATGCACGGCGCGTTGGGCGGTGGCGGCGTGGCGAGCCTGCGCTCGGACCCGCTGGGCAAGAGCTACGCGCAGATGCTGCTGGACTTTCCGCTTTCCGTACCCCGCAGCTGGGCATAGACCCGGCCAGAGACCTTGCGCGCCGGCACTGGCGCGCGCAACCAGGAGGAGACATGACCCGACCCAAGCCCGACACGCGCATCCGGCGCCAGCTATGCCTGGGCCTGTTCGCAGGACTGGCCGCAGGCAGCCTCGCCGGCCCCTTGCCCGCCATGGCGCAGGGCGACGCCTATCCCAACCGCCCGATCCGCGTGGTCGTGCCGTACACGCCAGGCGGTGTGTCGGACGCCGTGACGCGGCTGGTGATGCAGAAGCTGGCGGAACGCATCGGCCAGACGGTGGTGGTGGAGAACCGCCCCGGCGCCAACGGCATGATCGGCTCGGAGAACGTCGCCAGGTCCGCGCCGGACGGCTATTCGCTGCTGGTGGTGGTGGCCGGGCACGCCATCAATCCCAGCCTGTATCCGAAGATGAGCTATGACCCGCTCAAGGACCTCACCGGCGTCAGCATGATCGGGCGGATTCCGCTGCTGCTGGTCTCCAGCGCGCAGCTGCCGCCGACCACGGTGAAAGAGCTGGTGGGCTGGGGCAAGGCCAATCCCGCGAAGATGACCTTTGCCTCCAGCGGCAACGGCTCCGGCGCGCACCTGGCGGGCGAGCTGTTCGCGCAGTCGGTCGGCATGAAGATGACGCACGTGCCTTACAAGGGCATTGCGCCGGCGCTGCCTGATTTGTTCTCGGGGCAGGTTGCCATCATCTTCGATTCGGTGCAGACCATGATGCCGCAGGTGAAGGCGGGCAAGGTGCGCGCGCTGGCGATTTCCAGCCCGACGCGCTGGCCGGCCGCGCCGGAGGTTCCGACCATGGCAGAAGCCGGTTATCCGGGTGTCACGGCAGGCAGCTGGATCGGCCTGATCGCACCGGCGATGACGCCGCCGGCGGTGCAGGCAAAGCTGGCCCGGGAAATGGAAGCGGTCCTGCAGCAGCCCGACGTACGGGCAAGGCTGATCGACTATGGGATTGATCCGGTCGGAGGCAAGCCGGAGCAGTTCCAGGCGTTCATCAAGGCCGAAGCGGTGCGATGGGATGAAGTGGTGAAGAAGAGCGGACTGCGCCTGGAGTAAGAGGAAGGCGGTTGCGGACGGCACCTGGCGACACCGTCCGCGGCCTGCTACAGGCTCAGTTGCTTCGCTGCCAGGTCCTTCATGATTTCCTCGGCGCCGCCGCCGATCATCATCACCTTGACCTCGCGATACAGGCGCTCCACCCGGCTGCCGCGCATATAGCCCATCCCGCCCAGCAACTGCACCGCGCGGTCCGCGCAGAACTGGAAGGTGCGCGTGGCCATGTTCTTGGCCATCGCGATCTGCGCCACCGGCGCGGCGCCGTCGTCCAGGCGCGCGGCCAGGTCGTCCAGCAGGGCGCGCGTGGATTCGATGCGCGTGGCCATGTCCACCAGTTGGTGGCGTACCACCTGGTGGTCGGCCAGCCGCTTGCCGAAGGTGCGCCGTTCGCGCGCCCACGCCAGCGCGTCATGGAAGCAGACCTGCGCATAGCCGCAGGCGGCCGCGGCCAGCGCCAGCCGCTCGTGGTTGAAATTCTTCGTGATGGCGGCAAAGCCCTTGCCTTCCTCGCCGATCAGGTTCTCCACCGGCACGCGGCACCCGTCAAAGAACAGCTGCGCGGTGTCGGACGCCCACCAGCCCATCTTCTTCAGCGGCGTGCGCGTCAGGCCCGGCGTATCGCCCTCGATCAGCAGCAGCGACACGCCGCCGGAACCCGGGCCGCCGGTGCGCACGGCCACCGTGAAATAGTCCGCGCGCATGCCTGAGGTGATGTAGAGCTTGGTGCCGTTGACCACGTAGTGGCCGCCCTCGCGCCGCGCGCTGGTGGACAGCTGCGCCACATCGGAGCCGGCGTCGGGCTCGGTGATGGCGAGCGCGGAGATCTTCTCGCCGGCAAGGATCTGCGGCAGCACGCGCGCCTTCAGCGCCTCGCTGCCCACCGCGGCGATCGGTGGCGCGCCGATGGTGTGCGAGAACAGCCCCGAGGCGATTCCGCCCGAGCCGCCCCAGGCGCGCTCTTCGAACAGGATCATGCGATAGAAGGCATCGCATGGGGCGCCACCGTATGCTTCAGGAAAGCCCGGCTGCAGCAGGCCGGCTGCGGCGGCCTTCCGGTACAGCTCGCGCGGGAAGCTGCCGGCTTCGTCCCAGGCGTCGGCGTTGGGTGCCACCTCTTTATCGAAGAAGCGCCGCACGCTGGCGCGGAAGGCTTCGTGGTCGGCGCTGTAGTAGCGCGGATTTGGCGGTTGCAGGATCATGGTGTCGCTTATTCTGTGGCTGGCGTGAGGCACTGCGGCAGCGTGTAGAGCGGGAAGCCGTTGAAAGGCTCCGAGCGCTGGTGCTCGGGCTGAGGCCAGGTGTGCTTGGCGTTGGGCACGCCGCCGTCGACACGGATGGTCGAGCCGGTGATGAAGGCCGCCGCCGGCGAGAGCAGGAACACCACCGCCGCGGAGACTTCGGCTTCGGTGCCGAGGCGCTGCAGCGGCACCTTGCGCGCCAGCTGGCGGATCTTGGCCTGGAATTCCGGCGGGTAGGTGTCAAAGCCGCTGGAAGCGATCCAGCCTGGCGCCACCGCGTTCACGCGCACGCCTGCGGCGGCCCATTCGCAGGCGGCGGTCTCGGTGAAAGACAACATGCCGGCGCGTGCGGCGCCCGAATGGCCCATGCCCGGCATGCCATTCCACATATCGGCAATGATGTTGACGATGGCGCCGCCGTTGGCTTCCATCCATTGCGTGAAGCACTCGCGTGCCACCAGGAAGCCGCCGGTAAGATTGTTGCGCACCACGGCTTCCCAGCCCTTCAGGCTGATATCGCGCAGCGGCGACGGAAACTGCCCGCCGGCGTTGTTGAAGAGGCCGTTGATGGCGCCGTGCGCGGCCAGCACGGCGGCTACGGTCTCACGCACCTGGGCTTCGTCGCGGATGTCGCAGCTGTGCAGCGTGATGCGGCTGGCGGCTTCGGGCTCGACGGCGATGATCTCGGCCTTCACCTGTTCAAGCTTCTCCAGCTTGCGGCCGGCCAGCGCAACGCGCGCGCCAAGACTGGCCAGTTCGTGTGCCGTGCAACGGCCGATGCCGCTGCCGGCGCCGGTTACCAGCACCGTGCGGCCGACGAACAGGCCGCGATGGAATACGGAACGATAGGACATGATGGTCTCCGCGGTCATGGATTGGCCGTCAGGCCGAGGCGCTTCACCAGCTTGCCCTGGCTCTCGTAGCGCTGGCGCGCGAAGGCGGCGTAGTCGGCGCTGTTCAGGTAGGCGCTTTCCTGGTCGAACCGCTCCAGCACCTTCTGCATGGCGGGGTCGTTCAAGGCCTTGCGGAACGCATCGTGCAGCACCTGCACGGACTGCGGTTCCATGTTGCGCGGCCCGGCGATGCCGAACGGCGAGGTCGACACCAAGTCGATGCCGACATCGCGCAGCGTTGGCACGCGGGCCCAGCGCCGCGAGTGCTCGGCGGTCCACAGCACCAGCCAGCGTGCCTTGCTGCTGTCGACGTAGGGACCGATGCCGCCGGCGGTGACCGCCAGGTCGATATGGCCGCCGAGCATTGCGGTGATGATCTCGGACTCGCCCTTGTAGGGCACATGGTTGAGTTCGATGCCGAGCTTCCTGCTGATCTCTTCCATCGTCACATGCATGGTGCCGTTGGTGCCGGTGCTGCCATAGCTGATCTTGCCGGGACGGCGCCGGGCATCCTCGACCATGTCCTGCCAGGATTTCCATGGCGCGTCGGCGCGCGCCGCCACGCCCAGCGTGTAGCCGGTCAGGTGGATCACATAGGTGAAGTCCCGCAGCGGGTCGAACTGCGTCTTCTGCAGGTGCGGCAGCCGGAACACCGGTTCCGGGATCACGGTCAGGGTGTAGCCGTCTGGCCTGGCCCGCGCCACGGCATTGGCGCCCAGCACGCCCGCCGCGCCCGGGCGGTTTTCCACGACGACAGGCTGGCCCAGCGTCCTGGCCGCGCCATCGGCCAGCGTGCGCACCAGCGTATCGGTGGCGCCGCCCGCCGCGAAGGGGACGATCAGCGTGACCGGCTGGGTGGGGAAGCTGTCCGCCAGTGCCTTGCGCGATGCCAGGGAACCCAGCGGGGCCAGGGCGCCGATTGCCAGCAGCGTGAGCGTGTCGCGGCGCCGGCCGTCCACGATCCCGGGGTTGGTCATATCCCGCGTCATTGCGCACCTCCCTCGGGATTCGGAGGCTGCATCAGGACCAGCGCATCGAGGGCGACGGCACCGCGCCCGGCAGCGCGCACCAGCAGGGGATTCACTTCCATTTCGGCGAGGCTGTCGCCCAGCGACATGGCGGCGTCGGAGAGCGCGGCAATCGTGTCGGCCGCCGCGTCGATGTCGGCCGTGGGCTTGCCGCGGAAGCCGGTCATCAGCCGGTAGCCGCGCAGGCTGGCCAGCATGTCGCGCGCCATGGCGCGGTCCACCGGCAGCAGCCGGTGCGCGACGTCGTGGAAGATCTCGGTGAAGATCCCGCCCATGCCTACCGTCATGGCCAGGCCGAAGACCGGATCGCGCGTCACGCCGACGATCAGCTCGCACACGCCGCTCGCCATCTGCTGCACCAGCACGCCGCGCTGTCGTGCCTGCGGCAGGGCTTGCGAGGCGGCGGCAGCCACATCGGCCGCCGCCTCGCGCACCTGCTGCGCGTTGGCCAGTCCCAGCCGGACGCCGCCGACCTCGGTCTTGTGCACGATGTCCGGGCTCAGCACTTTCACTGCGACCGGGAAGCCGATGGCTGCGGCGGCGCGCGCGGCGTCCTCGGGTGTGGCCGCGGCCGCCTCCGCGCCGACCGGCACGCCGA
>NZ_JFJW01000080.1:8232-14931 GCF_000611125.1 Cupriavidus sp. SK-4 | reverse complement strand
GTGGCGCGCCTGCTGGCCGCCGGCGCCTCGGCGCGCGCGGCCGACGAGCGCGGGCGCAGCGCCCTGCTGGCGGCCGTGCAGAACCGGCACGCCGAAGTCGCGCGCACGCTGCTGCTGGCCGGCGCCGATGTGAACCTGAAGGACACCGAGGCCAACAGCCCCTTCCTGCTGGCAGCTGCCACCGGCCAGGCCGACATGGTGCGCCTGGCGCTGGCGCACGGCGCCGACCTGGCCAGCACCGACCGCTATGACGGCACCGCGCTGATCGCCGCCAGCCAGCACGGCCATGTCGAGGTGGTGAAGCTGCTGCTGAAGGCCGGCGTTGCCGTGGACCATGTCAACGACCTGGGCTGGACCGCGCTGCTGGAAGCGGTGATCCTGGGCGATGGCAGCACCCGCTATGAGGAAACGGTGCAGTTGCTGCTGGATGCCGGCGCTGACGCCAACCTCGCCGACCGCGAAGGCGTGAGCCCCACGCGCCATGCGCGCGAGCGGGGCTACAAGACCATGGTGAAGATGCTGATGCGGGTGCGGGGGCATTGAGGGCCGGCACCGCGTAAATGAAAAAGGCTGGTCGGTCTACCAGCCTTTTTCATTGGCTACCCCGGCTGCCTCAGGCCGCGGGCTTCTCCTCTGCGCTCGTGTTGCGCGCATTCTCGCTTTCCTGCAGATGGCGCCACATCACCTTGCCGGTGCCCGACTTCGGCAGCGCCTCAACGAACTCCACCACGCGCGGGTACTTGTAGGCGGCCATGTTCTCCTTGGCCCATTCGATGATCTGCTCCGGCGTGGTCTTGCCCCTGGCATGGGCGCGCAGCACCACCACCGCCTTGACGGTCTCGCCGCGGTACAGGTCGCGCGTGCCGATGATGCAGGCCTCCTGCACGTCCGGATGCTTGTACAGCAGGTTCTCCACCTCGGCCGGCCACACCTTGAAGCCCGACGCATTGATCATGCGCTTGAGGCGGTCGGTGATGAAGTAGTAGCCCTCTTCGTCCATGCGGCCCAGGTCGCCGGTGCGGAAGAAGGTCTTGCCCTCGAACTCGATAAAGGCGTCGCGGGTGGCGTCCTGCTTGCCCCAGTAGCCCTTGAACACCTGCGGGCCGCTGACGATGATCTCGCCGATCTCGTTGGGCGGCAGTTCCTTGAGCGTGACCGGGTCGACCACGCGCGCGTCGGTGTTGAAGGTCGGCACGCCCAGGCACTGCAGCTTGGGCCGGTCCGACGGGTTGCTGTGCGTCGGCGCCATGGTCTCGGACAGGCCATAGCCTTCCAGGTAGTTCAGCCCGAACTGCTCGCGCAGGCGCTCGGCCACGGCCTGCGGCATGGCCGCGCCGCCGCCGCCGATATAGCGCAAGCTGGACAGGTCGAACTGGGCCAGGTTGGGGCTGGCCAGGAAGTCGATCACCATGGTCGGGATATTGGTCCAGTGCGTGACCTGGTAGCGCGAGATCAGGCGGCCGGCCACCTCGCGGTCCCAGCGCGGCAGCATCACCACGGTGGCGCCGCTGTAGATCGGGCCGTTCATGCCGTACTGCATGCCGGTGACGTGGAACAGCGGCAGCACCGACAGGATCACCGACTCGGCGCCCGAGCCCGACCAGGTCGCGCCGCCGACGATGTTGTGCATCACCGAGCGGTGCGTATGGATACAGCCCTTGGGGAAGCCGGTGGTGCCCGAGGTGTAGGGCATCACCGCCATGTCGTCCGGGCCGGCGGTGTGCGGGCCGGGCTGCAGGCCGGCGCCCAGCGCCTCGGGCCACGCGGTGGCGCCCGCAGGCAGCGGATGCGGCGTGGTCAGCCAGGCCGGCGGCGCGTCTTCCGGATGTTCGTGCGTGGGCGGCAGTGCATCGGCATACTGGGTCACCAGCAAATGCTGCAGGCGCTCGGCCGGCGCCAGTTCCGCCTGCGCCTGCTCGACCCCGGGGGCCAGGTCGGCGGTGAAGATCGCCACGCGCGCCTGCGCGTCGGTGACGTAATGCTTGAATTCCTCGGCGCGGTTCATCGGGTTGACCGGCACCACCACCGCGTCGGCGCGCAGGATGGCGTAGTAGCTGACGATGAACTGCGGGCAGTTCTGCATGTACAGCAGCACCCGGTCGCCCTTCTTCACGCCCGCCTTCTGCTGCAGCCAGCCGGCCAGCGCGGTGGCCTGCGCCTCCAGTTCACGGAAGGTGATGGCATTGCCGAAGTAGCGGATCGCGGCCTTGTCGGCATAGCGGAGCGCCGAGACTTCCAGGTTGGCCCAGAGCGAGGTTTCCGGCAGCACGATGGCGGTCGGCAGGCGCTTCGGCCAGAACTGGAAATGCGGGCGAGCTGGGGTCTGCATGCAAGGTCTCCTGTGCGGTCTCGCGGACCGGGTCTTTTGGTATGATCAAGGACTATAACCGAACGATCGTTCTATTTTCAACCGCAGACTTTCCCGAACCCTGCGGGCACGGTATTGGCACAGGGCGTTGCATTCGGCGCCTTCGCCCTCACAATAGGGGTATAGATTGCCCTTGCCCCTGCGGGCGGCCCCCCAGGCTGGCCGCTCCCGCCTCTCCCCGATCCAGGATTCCCCATGAGCGACGTGACCCTGCAGAATTTCGAAACCGAAGTGATCGAGGCCTCGCGCCAGGCGCCCGTGCTGGTCGACTTCTGGGCGCCGTGGTGCGGACCCTGCCGCACGCTGGGCCCGATGCTGGAACGGCTGGAGGCCGAGGCCGGCGGCCAGTGGAAGCTGGTCAAGGTCAATGTCGACGAGAACCAGGACCTCGCCGCGCACTTCGGCGTGCGCAGCATCCCGCATGTGGTGGCGATTGCCGACGGCCAGGCGGTGGACCAGTTCATCGGCGTGCTGCCCGAATCAGGCCTGCGTGAATTCCTGGGGCGGCTGATGCCCAAGCCCGCGCAGATGGCCCTGCATGACGCCCTGCAGCTGGCCGCCGAGGGCGACCGGGCCGGCGCCGAGGCAAAGTTCGACGAAGCCATTGCGCTCGACCCCGAGACCGACGCCGCCCGGCTGGCCTATATCGGTTTCCTGCTGGACGGCAATGCCATCGCCAAGGCCAGGTCGCAGTTCGAGGCCCTGTCGCCGCAGGCCGCGCAGCAGGACGCCCATGCCGCGCTGCGCACGCGCATGGACGCGATGGAGGGCCTGTCCGGCCTGCCGGACGAGCCCACCCTGAGCACGCGCATTGCCGCCGACCCGCGCGACCTGGCGGCGCGGCGGGACTTGGCCAGGCTGCTGATCGCGCGCCAGCAGTACGAGCCGGCGCTGGAGCAGTTGCTGGAAATCGTGCGCACCGACCGCACCTTCGAGGACGATATCGGCCGCAAGACCATGCTGTCGGTGTTCGAGATGCTGGCCGACCGGCCCGAAGTGGTCTCGCACTGGCGCCGCCAGCTGAGCACGGCGCTGAACTGAACGGCCGGGCCGCGGCCCCGGCGCGGTAAACTGGCGGACTCAGTTCCGCCATTTTTCCTGCCATCCGCCATGCCAGCGCCCCGCCTGATCGACTTCAAGACCGAGCCCGCCCCCAGCCACGACCGCCCGCGCCCGGACCGGCTGGTGTCAGGCAACCCCGACCGCACCACCTGGACCCACTACAGCGCGCAGCACGGCGATTTCGACTGCGGCATCTGGGCGTGCGAGCCCGGGGCCTGGCGCATCGCCTTTCCGGCCGGCAAGGAAGAGTTCTTCCATGTCATCAGCGGCCGCATCCGCATCAGCGACGATGCCGGCCAGGCCAGCGACTTCGGCCCCGGCGACGCCTGCGTGATCCCGGCCGGCTTTACCGGGCTGTTCGAGGTGCTGGCGCCGGTGCGCAAGTATTTCGTGGTGATCGACCGCGACGCCGCCCACCCGGCCTGACTGCGCTCAGGCCGCCGTGACCGGGCCTTCGACCAGGGTGAAGCCGTGCTCGCGCATATGCTCCACCATCATCGCGTCCATCGACTTGACGTGATGGTCGAACCAGCCCGAGAGCTCGGCCACCAGGCGGCGGCCAAGCTGGAACTCGGCATCGGTGTGCACCTTGTCACGCACCGCGACGGCCACGGCCAGCACCTGCTGGTGCTCGCCCGCGTGGCAATGGCGCGGGCCGAAGCCCATCGCCTCCATCCACTGCTCTTCCTGGGCGAAGTGATGGCGGGTATGGTCGATCCATTCGTCCATCGCCGCCAGGAAGCCGGCGTCGTCGGCGCCGGCCACCGCGGCCAGCAGCTGCACGAACTCGGCATGGGTGGCGTCGGTGACCGGTTCGCCCAGATGGAGGTGGTCCGGCAGGCCGGCGGAGGAAAGCTGGTCTTTGGCGTCCATGGGATCGACTGCAATCGTGGAAGAAAACGGCAAGGATACCGAATCGGCGCGGCCCGGGCCTGATCTGGCGCAAGCCAGGGGTATGCTGTGGGCGATGCGCCCTGCCCGCTACACCTATCCCTCATGCCACGACTGATCTTCTTCTGCGGCCATGCCGGCACCGGCAAGACCACCCTCGCCCACCGCCTGATCGGCCCGCTGATGCAGGCCACCGGCGAGCCCTTCTGCCTGCTCGACAAGGACACCCTGTACGGCCGCTACAGCGCCGCGGCCATGGCGGCCATCACCGGCGACCCCAATGACCGCGACAGCCCGGCCTACCTGGACAACCTGCGCGACCCGGAATACCAGGGCCTGCTCGACACCGCGCGCGAGAACCTGGCGCTGGGCATCAGCGTGATCGTGATCGGCCCGCTGTCGCGCGAGGTCAAGGCCCACCTGCTGCATGACCCCGGCTGGCTGCACGTGCCCGCCGGCACCACGGTGCGCACGGTCTGGGTCCACCTGCCTGAAGACGAGGCCCATGCGCGCATCATCCGGCGCGGCAATCCCAACGACGCCTACAAGCTGGGCCACTGGGAGGCCTACCGCACCCGGCGCTTCATGCCGGCGCCCGCGGACTATCCGGAACTGATCTTCTTCGACAACCAGGCACCCGGCGACGCCGAGATCGATGGGCTGCTGCGCGCGCTGAGCGCCTGAGCGGCCCGGGCGGCTTCAGCCGCGCGCGATCTCGCCGATCACCGCCGACGCCGCGACAAAGCCGAACACCGCCGTCACCGCCACCGACGAACCAAAGCCCGCGCACGCCAGCCCCTGCGGGCCGCGCATGGCAGGCTGGCCCGGCTGCCCGTCCAGCGGCGGCGCCTCGTCGATCTCGCAGGCCTGCTGCTCGGGCTCGGGGTATTGCAGCGGCTCGTCCGAATAGACCGCGGCGATGCCGAACTTCTTCTTCGGGTCGCGCGTAAAGCCCCATTGCTTGCGCAGGCCGGCGCGCACCTTGGACAGCAGCGGGTCCTGGATCGTGCGCGCCAGGTCGTCGATGCGCACGCGCGTGGGGTCGAGCTGGCCGCCCGCGCCGCCGCACGTGATCACCGGCACGCCCTGGCGCCGGGCCCAGCCGAGCATCCCGGTCTTGACGCGCACCGCGTCGATGGCGTCGATGACGTAGTCATAGCCGGCGCCGAGCAGCTCGGGCACGTTGTCCGGCGTGACGAAATCATCGACCTGCGTCACCTGGCAGCGCGGGTTGATGGCGACGATGCGCTCGGCCATGGCCTCGACCTTGGCGCGCCCGTAGGCATCGCCCAGCGCATGGATCTGGCGGTTGGTGTTGGACAGCGCGATATGGTCCAGGTCGATCAGCGTGATGCACCCGACCGCATTGCGCGCCAGTGCCTCGGCCGCCCAGCTGCCGACGCCGCCAATGCCGACCACGCACACGCTGGCCGCCTCCAGGCGGGCCAGGCCGGCGGCGCCGTAGAGCCTTGCCACGCCGCCGAAGCGGCGGTGGTAGTCATCCTCGGCCGGGCTTTCGTGGGTCAGCGGCTCGGGCAGGCCGGCCAGGTCGTGTGCGGCATCGTTCATGCTGGAGGAATCGGGTCGATGGAGATCGGCAGGGTCGGCGCCCGGCTGCGCCGGGGCAAGAATCCGGCATTTTCCGGCGGCGATGTCAGCCAATCCCCGACAAAGACAGGAAGCGCGCAACTATACAATAGACGTGCAGTGGTCCGTTCGCCGCCCCGCGCTGGCGTGGGCGGCGAACGGACCTGCCCCCGCCAGACAGGAGAGCCCGCCTCATGCCCGTGCGCCGCAAGGTTGTTCTGTGGAGTGTGCTGACACCGCTTGCGCTGATCGCGCTGCTGGTGGTCGTGATCCTGACCTTCGACTGGAACCGCCTCAAGCCCTGGCTCAACGACCGCGTCACCGAGGCCATCGGCCGTCCCTTTGCCATCAACGGCGACCTGACCGTGACCTGGCGCCGCGGCGAAGGCGAGAAAGGCTGGCATACGCTGGTGCCGTGGCCGCGACTGTCGGCGCGCGACATTACCATCGGCAATACCGAGTGGGCCAAACAGCCCAACCTGGCGACCATGCGCGAACTGATCTTCGTGCTGCGTCCGATACCGCTGCTGGCGCACCAGATCGCGGTGCCGACCATCGTCGTCGACAGCCCGGCGGTGTGGCTGGAGCGCCTGCCGGACGCCCGCAACAACTGGACCCTTGAGTTCGGCCCCAAGAAGGGCCCGTCCGAATGGGAGCTGGATATCGGCGAGGTGGTGCTGGCGCGCGGCAACCTGGCGCTGGCTGACCAGTTCAAGAAAATCGAACTGCAGGCGGAGCTCGACACCATCGGCGACAACCCGCTCTATGACAAGGCCCGCGACGGCGCGCTG
>NZ_JFJW01000080.1:0-8206 GCF_000611125.1 Cupriavidus sp. SK-4 | reverse complement strand
CCCCCCGGGCCCCCCCGCCAGTGCGGCAGCGGCAGCCTCCGCGCCGGCGGCTTCGGCGTCCGGCGCAGCCAGCGCACCCGGCGCATCGGGCCCGCCGGCCTCGGCCACCGCCGCCAACGGCCGCTATGGCGTGCGCTGGAAAGCCACCGGCCGCTACAACGAGGCCACCATCAACGCCAGCGGCAAGGCCGGCACGGTGCTGAGCCTGCGCAACACCGACGTGCCCTTCCCGATCCTGGCCGATGTGCGGGTTGGCACCACCCGCGCCCTGATCGAAGGCACCGTGACCAACCCCGCCCACCTGGCCGCGCTGGACGTGCACCTGACCCTGACCGGCGACAGCATGGCCAAGCTCTATGCGCTGACCGGCGTGGTGCTGCCGTCCACGCCGCCGTACCAGACCCGCGGCCGGCTGATGGCAACGCTGCGCAAGCAAGGCTCGGTCTACGAATACCAGAAGTTCACCGGCCGCGTCGGCGGCAGCGACCTGTCCGGCACGCTGACCTTCACCAAGCGCGAGCCGCGTCCGCTGCTGGCCGGCAATCTGGTGTCCAACCAGCTGCGCTTTGTCGACCTGGCGCCGCTGATCGGCGCCGATGCCAAGCCCGGCCGCCCCGCCAAGGACAGCCCGGTGGCTCAGCCGCCCGACAAGGCGCTGCCGGTGGCGCCATTCCGCACCGAGCGCTGGGACGAGATTGACGCCGACGTGCGCTTTACCGGCAAGCGCATCATCCGCGATGCCGACCTGCCGATCACCGACCTGGTCACGCACCTGAAGCTGCAGGACGGCGTGCTGCTGCTGGACCCGCTGAATTTCGGCGTGGCCGGCGGCAATCTGGTGTCGACCATGCGCCTGGACGGCAAGCGCGAGCCGATGGGGGCCACGGTCGACATGACCGCGCGGCACATGAAGCTCAAGCAGCTGTTCCCCACCTTTGACCTGATGCGCACCAGCATCGGCGAACTCAACGGCAGCGCCAAGCTCTCGGCCACCGGCAATTCAGTGGCGGCGCTGATGGCCTCTTCCAACGGCGAAGCCAAGCTGCTGGTCGAGAACGGCACGGTCAGCAAGTTCCTGCTTGAAGCGATGGGCCTGAACGTGGGCAGCGTGGTGATCCGCAAGCTGTTCGGCGACAGGCCGGTGCGGATCAACTGCGGCGTCAGCGACTTTGCCTTCACCGACGGCATCGCGCGCGCGCGCACCTTCGTGCTGGATACGGACGATGCGGTGATCGAGACCACCGGCGGCATCGACCTGCGCAATGAAAAGCTGGCGCTGACCATCCACCCGGACTCCAAGGGCCTGCGCGTGTTCTCGCTGCGCTCGCCGCTGTACGTGGGCGGCACCATGAAGAAGCCGTCCGTCAGCCCCGATATCGGGGTGCTGGCGCTGCGCGCCGGCGGCGCGCTGTCGCTGGCGCTGCTGGCACCGGTGGCGACGGCGGTGCTGCCGCTGGTGGACCTGTCGCCGGGCGGCGAAGACAACCTGTGCGCAGCGCTGCTGGCCGACCTGCGCAAACGTCCGGTCGCGCCGCCGCCGGGCAAGACCTACAAGGATCCCAGCACCGGCAAGACCGCCGGCATGACCGCCGGCAAGCCGATCCCGAAGGAAACGCCGGGCACCGCCGCGCAGGCTGACGCCCAGACCCGCGAGCCGGCACGCCCCAGCGAGCGCGAGGAGCGCAAGCCGGCGCCGGCGCGCCCGGACAGCGATGCCCTGCACAAGGGCGGTTGAGGTGCGTGCGCCACTAGTGCCCTGGCGCGTCGCCTGGCGGCCACATGTCCCCCATTGTCTGAAGCAAAATCGCAACACTTTGCCCCGCTGCGACATCCTGCCGCACGCAGCCGTTGTGCCGCGCCCACGCCAGGCGCATAATTAAACGGCCATTTACAAGAAGTTTAAGCATGGCAAGCATCGGATGCGGTGCGGGTTCGCCCGTCTGCATCCTTCTGAAGGCGCGGCTGCGGCCGCCCTTTGTTTCCTCCTTGTTTCCCGCCTCGGCACGGCCGCCGGCCGCCATGAGCGCGGCCCCACCGCGAGCCCCCGTTCCCATGTCGCTGCCGCACGCCGCCGTCCCGCCGATCACGTGGCTGATCGCGCTGACGGTGTGCAACCACGTGGCCTTCAACGCCAGCCGCGTGGTGGTGTCGCTGTTCGCGATTTCCCTCAAAGCCTCCACCGTCACGCTCGGCGTGCTGATGTCGCTGTATGCGCTGCTGCCAATGCTGCTGGCAATCCGCGCCGGCAAGCGCATCGACGAGATCGGGCCGCGCAAGCCGATGACCGCGGGCTCGCTGATGGTGGTGGCGGGCACGCTGCTGCCGGCGCTCTGGCACGACCTCGGCGCGCTGTACCTGTCATGCGCGCTGATCGGCGTGGGCTTCATGCTGGTGCAGGTGGCAATGCAACTGCTGATCGGCCAGGTCTCCACCAATGAGACCCGGCTGCGCAACTACACCTGGCATGCGCTGGGGCTGTCGGTGTCCGGCACGCTCGGGCCGGTGACGATGGGCTACGTGATCGAGCATGCGGGCTTCCGCCCCGCCTTCATGGTGCTGGTGGCGGTGGCGCTGGTCGGCCAGGCCGGCCTGCAATGGCTGCGTCCGCGCCTGCCGGCGCAAGGCGGCAATGCCGGGCGCATCGCCATCGAGGACGGCAGCCGCCGCTCCACGCTGGACCTGCTGCAGCAACCCGAGCTGCGCGCGGTCTTCATCGCCAGCGCGGTGCTGTCCGCCGCATGGGACCTGCACGCCTTCCTGATCCCGATCCAGGGCTCGCGCATCGGCCTGTCGCCGTCGTCGATCGGCTGGGTGCTGGGCGCTTTCGCCATTGCCACCTTTGCCATCCGCGTGGCAATGCCGGCGGTGTCGCGCCGGCTCTCGGAGTGGAAGATCATCCGCAGCGCGCTGCTGGTGGGCGCGCTGGCCTACCTGGCCTACCCCTTGGTCACGCAGTTCTGGCTGATGTGCGGGCTGGCCTTCGTGCTGGGCCTGGCGCTGGGCAGCGCCCAGCCCAATGTCATGAACATCCTGCACACGGCTTCTCCGCACGGCCGCGCCGGCGAGGCACTGGGCCTGCGCTCGGCGGTGCTCAATACCAGCCAGGTGGTGTGGCCGCTCACGTTTGGCGTGGTCGGCACGGCGCTCGGCATGCTGCCGATCTTCCTGTCGATAGCGGGCGCGATGGGCGCGGCCGGTTACTACTCGCGGCGCCAGGGGCGCAAGGTGCTGCCGCCGCCGGTTTAGCCCCCGCGGCAGGTGGCGCTGTCGATACGCTTGTCGCCACGCAAATGCGATCCCCGATGCATTCGCTATACTCGAATCAGCCGGACCTGCGGCCCCCGCCCCCGGGCGCACCGCGCATCCCGACCGATATCCTGATGATTGCGACATGACTCAACTTGCCGACCTTCGCCGTTCCTATGTGCTGGGCTCTCTGTCCGAAACCGACGTAGCGCCCGACCCGATGAGCCAGTTCAAACGCTGGTTCGACGAGGCGGTCACGGCCAAGCTGCCCGAACCCAATGCCATGACCCTGGCCACGGTCGACGCCGACGGCCAGCCGTCCGCGCGCATCGTGCTGCTCAAGGGCATCGACGACCGCGGCTTCACCTTCTTCACCAATTATGAAAGCCGCAAGGGCCTGGACCTGGCGGCAAACCCGCGCGCGGCGCTGCTGTTCCACTGGGTGCAGCTGGAGCGCCAGGTACGCGTCGAAGGCCACGTCGAGAAAGTCTCGGACGACGAGAGCGACGCCTATTTCGCCACGCGCCCGCTGGGCTCGCGCGTGGGCGCCTGGGCCTCTGCGCAAAGCCGCGAGGTGCCCGGCCGCGACGTACTGGAGCAGCGCGAGCAGGAATACCGCAGCAAGTTCGGCGAAAACCCGCCGCGCCCGCCGCACTGGGGCGGCTACCGCCTGGTGCCGACCGCGCTCGAGTTCTGGCAAGGCCGCCCGTCGCGGCTGCACGACCGCATCGCCTTCCGCCTGCAACCCGGCGGTGACTGGCAGATCGTGCGGCTGTCGCCCTGAAGCGGTTGGCGCGCGCCTGAACATGCGCCAACAGCGCCGATCGGGTCGGTAGTGAGGTCTTCTGGACGGTGCGCTGCACAAGCTGCGGAATTGGACTAAAGTGAGACAGGCGTCGCTTGGTTACTCTTTTCTTGCAGCGTTCGCGACGGATTGGGCAAGGTTCCAGCTCAGTACCAACCTTGCCTGATGCGTCGGCCGAAGCGTGTGCCGCAACCATCGGGAGGTAAAGCGCATGTTTTTCAAGCAAGCCCTGGAAAAGCAACTCGACAACTGGATCGCCGACCTGCGAGAGAATGCCAATCTGCCGGTCAGCTTGCGGCTGTGGAATGGCACCGAATACTCGCTCGGGCACTTCGACAAGCCGGCTGTCACGCTGACCGTACGCGAGGCCGCGGCCCTGCCGCTGCTGCTGACGCCGAGCCTGGACAACCTGGGCGAAGCGTATGTGCAGGAGAAAATCGACTTCGAGGGCAGGCTGACGGACATCATCAAGGTCGCCTACGGCTTCTCGGCCGCGGCCACGCACCGCGCCGGCGGCGCGCTGTTCAAGGTGGCGCAGCACTTCGCGCATACCAAGCAGGAAGACAAGAGCTCGATCCAGTACCACTACGACGTCTCCAACGACTTCTACCAGCTCTGGCTCGATCCCAACATGGTCTACTCCTGCGCCTACTTCGAGCACGGCGACGAAGACCTGGCCACGGCGCAAATCAAGAAGATCGACCACATCCTGACCAAGATCCGGCTGCAGCCGGACCAGACGCTGCTGGACATCGGCTGCGGCTGGGGCGCGCTGGTGCTGCGCGCCGCGCAGAAATTCGGTGCGCGCTGCGTGGGCATCACGCTGTCGCAGAACCAGTTCGACCTGGCCACCGAGCGCGTCAGGGCCGCGGGCCTGTCCGACCGCATCGAGATCCGGCTGCAGGACTACCGCGACACCGCCGGCACCTTCGACCGCATCACCAGCGTCGGCATGTTCGAGCATGTGGGCAAGGACAACCTGCCCGGCTACTTCAGCCGCATCCGCGAACTGCTGGCCGACGACGGCTATGTGATGAACCACGGCATCACCTCGCCCGACCCGGACAACGGCGCGACGCCGATGGACGGCGCCGAGTTCATGGACCGCTATGTGTTCCCGCAGGGCGAGCTGCCGCATATCGGGCTGGTGCTGCGCACGCTGCAGCAAGGCGGGCTGGAAGCCTTCGACGTCGAACTGCTGCGCCGCCACTACGCGCAGACGCTGCACCACTGGGCCGACAACTTCGAGGCCCGCGGCGACACCATCCGCAGCCTGGTCGGCGAGAAGAAATACCGCATCTGGCGGGTCTACCTGGCCGGCTGCGCGCATGCCTTCGAGACCGAGAAGATGTCGATCTACCAGGTGCTCTGCCACAAGGCCGGGCTGCCAGCCGATACGCTGCCGTGGTCGCGCCGCTATATCTACGACCAACCCATTGGCCGCAACGACTGAAGGCAACGCTGACGATTGACTGAAGACCTCTTTGGCGGGCTGCCCCTGCCCGCCCCACCTGCCCCTCCGGAACGGCCCGCTTCCCACCCGGGCGTGGCCGTCCCGCCCGCCCCCTCAGGCAAACCCGCGCGCGGCAAGAGCGTGCAACCCGCACAGGCGGATGAAGCCCTGCACACGCTGGCGGCGCGGCTGCCATCGAACCTGTACTTCGGCACGTCCTCCTGGGCCTACCCCGGCTGGAACGGGCTGGTCTATGACGGCGAGTACGGCGACAGCCTGCTGTCGCGCAAGGGCCTGGCCGCCTATTCCCGCCATCCGCTGCTGCGCGCCGCCGGCATCGACCGCGGCTTCTACGGGCCGATCCCGCTGGCGGACTACCTGTCCTACGCCGCGCAGGTCCCCGACGGCTTCCGCTTCCTGGTCAAGGCGCCGGCCAGCGTCTGCGATGCCTGGCTGCGCGGCTCCGACGGCGCCGGCCGGCTGGCCAACGCCGCCTTCCTGGATGCGGAGATCGCGGTGCGCGACTTCATCGTGCCCGCCACCAGCGGGCTGGGCAGCAAATGCGGGCCGCTGCTGTTCCAGCTGTCGCCGATGGGTCCGCTGGCCGACAGCGCCGTGTTCCTGGAACGGCTTGACGCCTTCCTGGGCGCGCTGCCGGCGCTCGATCAGTCGATCACACCGCATGCGTGCTACACGGTAGAGCTGCGCGACCCGGCACTGCTGACGCCACGCTACATCCGGCTGCTGCGCCGCCACGGGGTGCGCTTCTGCCTGTCGGCGCGCGACCGCCTGCCGCCGGTGCCGCGCCAGGCCGCGGCGCAGGCGCTGATGGACGAGGAAGCGCCGGGTCCGCTGGTGCTGCGCTGGATGCTGCATGGGGGCCGGCCCTACGCCTACGCGGAAAAGCTGTACGCACCCTTCGACCGCATCGTCGACGACGACCCCGACACCCGCCATGCCATCGCCGATGTGGTGGCGCGCACGCTGCGCGCGGGCCAGCCTGCCATCGTCATTGTCAGCAACAACGCCGAGGGTTGCGCGCCGTTGAGTTGCGTGCGGCTGGCCGAGGCGATTATTGCGAGGCTGGAGCGGTGAATGATTGACGACCGCTGCACAGTGACCGATAGGACGCTCCCGCAGGCACCGGCCACCACTGCCTGAACACTTGTGCATAATGTGCACAGCTGGAGGCCATGCGCTTGTCGCCACCCCCGCGATCGGCTTGAATCGGGGCACCTTCCGACCGAGGAAGGATGGAGACGACGATGCCCCTTTCCACTACGGCGCGCACACCGGGCCGCGCCGCCCTGCCGCAGCTGCTTGATCCTGCCTCGATAGCCATTGTCGGCGCCTCGCGCGATACCAGCCGCATCGGCGGCGTGGCGTTGGACCACCTGCAGCGCCTTGGATACCAGGGCCAGGTGTATCCGGTCAATCCGCGCTATGCGGAGATCGCCGGCCTGGCGTGCTATCCCGATATCGAATCCGTGCCGCAGGTGCCTGACGTGGCGGTGCTGGCGCTCGGCGCGGACGAGGTGCTGCCGCAGTTGCGGCGCTGCCATGCCCGCGGCATCCGTGCCGCCATCGTCTACGCTTCGGGCTATGCCGAGACCGGTGAAGCGGGTGCCGGGCGCCAGGCCGCACTTGCGGCATTCGCCCGCGAGAGCGGCATGGCGATCGCCGGACCCAACTGCATGGGGCTGGCCAACCTGACCACGCGCGCCATCACCGCATTTGCCACCACCTTCCGCGCGTTCCCGCCGCAGGACGGCCCGGGTGCCGTGAGCCTGCTGACCCAGAGCGGCAACGTCTGCGCCATCGTCTACGCCACAGGAAGGCAGATGGACGTGGGCTTCCACCAGTTCATCAATACCGGCAACGAAGCCTGCCTAGACTATGCGGATTACCTCGACTACCTCGCGGACGATGCGCAAACCGCGGCCGTGGTCGGTTACGTGGAGGGCCTGCGCAACGGCAGTGGCTTCATCGAAGCCGCGGCGCGCCTGCGCGCGGCAGACAAGCCGCTGATCCTGCTGAAGGCCGGCGAGAGCGAGGCCGGATCGGCGGCCACGCAATCCCATACCGCCGTGCTGGCCGGCAACCAGGCCATCTACCGCGCCGCCTTCGCCCAGGTCGGCGCGATGCAGGCGGGTGATCCGACCCACCTGACCGACCTGGCATACCTGGCCGGCTTCCGCCAGCGCAGCGCGGGGCGCCGGGTGGTGGTGGCTTCCGTGTCGGGCGCGATGGGTGCCCTCTCGGCTGACCTGCTCAGCGCGGCCGGACTCGACGTGCCGCGCCTGCCCGAGGCGGTCCAGCAGCGCCTGCTGGCGGGCGTGCCGGAGCTCGGCGCAGTGGCGAATCCCGTCGACCTGACCGGCCAGCTGTTCAACCGCAGCGGCCTGGCCCACGCCGTGCTCGACAATCTTGCCGCCACCGACGGCATCGACGTCATCTTCCTCTACGCCACCGCCTACCTGCTCGATCGCGTGGCCGACGAGCTGATCGAGGTGGCGGGCAAGACCGACCGCCTGATCGTGGTCGCCACCACGGGCGAGCCCGCCAGCCGCGCGCGGCTGGCCGACGCCGGTGTAGCGCTGTTCCCGGATTGCGCACGCGCGGCCCGGGCCCTGGGCACGTACGTGGGCTGGCTCGGCACGGCGGCGCCGACCGCGCACTGGATGGCGCTGCGCGCGCGGGCC
>NZ_JFJW01000079.1:54529-77403 GCF_000611125.1 Cupriavidus sp. SK-4 | reverse complement strand
GGTGACTGACTTGTGTGTAATCAAATGCGCATAACCCACTCATTTTTCAAAAGAGCCCTGTTTGGAATCGCGGCGACCGAGCCAGCGAAGGGCAGTGCGGCCGACTACGCGATCGAGCTACTGCGCGGGCTCCCGACGCCGGCGACTGGCTTGGCGGCGACATTGAGCTGTGGCTGGCGGCACGTATGGCACGTGGTTGACGGCCCATTGTCACCTCGGATGCACATGCCAAGGTCAGCGTCTTTGTCTCCACTCTGTAACAATATTTCCGATTTGCGCTGGCCGGCAATTCTCCCATCGCCACATTTCCGAAAAGAATCAACGAACTAGCTTTGTTGGCACCGATCTCGCTTCGCTTCCCGGATCAATTCGCTATTCCGGGGAGACCGTCGGGCGTGCGCCGGCGACGCCGGTGCGCACTCAAGTTGGCAGTGAAGCTGCCGCCCGAAGGGAGCATTGGATGGACCCGGACCAGACCAAGAATGTCGTCCCGGGCGCTTCCCGCCTTTGCCACGCTGGCGGGATGTTCCGCCCGCGCAGGGGCCAGCCAAATGCGCCACAGAATTCAGTGCAGGGAGGGCGCCACGAATACCTTGGTTGAAACAGCTTTTTATGGCCGGGGTAGCTGCTGGCTGCAGACCCCGAACTGTATTCCTGAACAGATGGCCTCAAAGGAGGTCGTATGAAGAACCGTCATAAGGCCCTGTCACTAGCGGTGACAGGCACATGCTCATTCTGGCTTATCGCCACTCCGGTCGGTACCGTTCTGGCGGCGGATGGATGTCCTGCCGCCGGTCCGGCGGTATGCGGAGAAAAGAGTGGTTTGATTCCGATTCACAAGGATTTTATCCACACCTCCCTGATATGGAATAAGAAGTACGCGGAATGTCCGAAGATGCTGATCTGGATGCGGCCGTCGGAATACAAGCCGAAGCACTATCTCAATCCGCCGGTGCAGGGCGGTGGCTTCCCGGGATTCAACCAGAAGTACATCGAGCTGGTACAAGGCGGTTTCGGGCTCGGGCAGCTCGACGAAAGCGGCTGGTCGCGCTACAGCTCTGACCTCGAGCGAGAAAACACCCAGATCGTCGATGTCTGTGGACTGCAGTCCTTGATCAATGCCGGCACATTCACCAAGACGGCAGTTGCCGATCTGACCAGCGCGGACATCAGCTATACCGACCCGTTCTTTTCGGACGCCGGTTTTTCCAGGGGACTGGGATATAACCTGTTCTGTACTGGCCACGTCGCCGGCATTGATGGCCGCATCTACGTAGTCGGGCTGCATGACAAGGGTGGCAACAATGGCGGCAGGAAAGTCAATATATTCGACCCCAAGACCGAGCAATGGGTATTCAGGCCTGTCCCTTGCGTCAGATCCGGCTTTGAATCGGACCCGACCGGCGTCTTGTCACATTGCGATCCGCTGAAGGAGGACAACACCGATCCACCGATTTCCTCGGATATGGAGTACCAACGCTGGTACCCGACCGCCGTGACCCTGCCCGATGGCAAGATCCTGATCCTGTCCGGCTCGGACCAGAATACCGCCGTGGGGCCGGCCAATGCGAGTGCCACCAAGGTGCGCCAGGCAGTCCCGGAAGTATATGACCCCAAGACGGATTCGACGGTTGCACTAAAGAGCGCGCAGAAGCTGCTGCCAATGTATCCCCGCGCCTTTGTCGTCCAGACCGGCCCTGGCGAGAACGACTGGAAGGTCGCGGTAACATCCGAAGTCGTACCGCCCCTGCCAGGAGAACCGGGCGGGCTCAGTATCCGGGGATATGATCCTTTCTTCTACAGCGGCAAGACCTACCTGTTCGATGTCCAGGCGGCGCTGGCCGATCCACTGATCGCCACGCAGGCACAGAACCATTGGGCATATGTCGATACGGCGCAGAACGCCCACGACAGTGGCGCCGGGGTCATCATGGTGACGATCAATGCCGATGGCACATGGTCACAGGATGTGTTCCTTTTCGGCGGATCGAATGGCGGCAACACACCGGCCGCAGCGACGGCAGAAACGATCAATTTCTCCAGTGCGGCACCAAAATGGAAGCCCCTCGCCAACCTGGCACTGCCCGCCACGCAGAATAATGTGGTGGCCCTGCCGGATGGGAAACTGCTGGTCGTTGGCGGTGCCGATGGAAACGTGAACAGCCTTGCCTATCAGATGTTCAATCCGGCCGACGGCAGCAGGACCGACGTGGTCACTTCGCCGGTGCCCCGGCATGACCATTCCACTGCGCTACTGATGCCAAATGGTGGTGTGTGGGTGATGGGAGGCAACCGGGTCAACCTGATACCGGGATCACCCCAGACTCCCCAGACCCAGGCGCAGCGGGACGCCGCGGTCCCGGTCCTCGAATTCTACAAGCCGCCTTATTTCTTCAAAGGAGCGAAGCCGGTCATCAATAACAGCCCGAACAGTATCCACTACGGCAATACCTTCAAGCTGGACGTCTCCGCCGCCGAGGTCGAATCGGTTGCGCTGGTTCGTACGGGTCCGATCACTCACAACTGGACGTGGGGAAACCGATACGTGAAGCTCCCGGTCCGGGTTCAGAACGATGGCAAACTGGATGTCACCGCTCCGCCGCTGCCAGGGCTTGCGATTGCCGGCGACTACCTGCTCTTCGCCGTTGGCAAGAATGGGACCGTCAGCGAAGGGCGACATGTGCTGCTAAAGTCCAAAGGCGATCCTGCGAACGATTAGTCTTGGCAGACACTGCCCCACCGCGGAACGGGTCGGCCCTTGCCAGCTTACCTGCAATTTGCGTCTTTACGCTGAAGGTATGGCTGCGGGCACGCCGATGACGTTGCGCGTGTCGCCCCGGATCCAGTCAGGCGACAGCAAGGCCGCCCCAGCGTCCTGACCGATGGGGCGGCATGGCGGGCACAGCGATTACTTCTCCTGCATCCTGGCGGCCTTGACGATCTCGCCCAGCCGCTTGCGCTCCGCCTCGACAAACTTCACGAAGTCCGCACGCGTGCCGCCGACCGGCTCGATGCCCACGGCTTTCAGCTTGGCGGCGGCGGCCGGGTCCTTCATGGCCTTGTCCACCGCGGCGGCCACCTTGTCCAGGATCGCGTCGGGCGTCCCCTTGGGGGCATGGACGCCGGCCCAATGCGCGATCTGCAGGTCCGGGAAACCTTGCTCCACGGCGGTGGAGAGTTGCGGGTAGGCCGAAATGCGTTGTGTCCAGGTGGTGGCGAGCGCCTTGAACTTGCCATCGTGCAGGATATGCGGCAGGGCGATGATGCTGGCCTCGGAGGTTCCTTCCACCTGGCCGCCCAGCACTGCCGTAGTGCTTTCTGACCCGCTCTTGTAGGGCACAGGCTGCAGCTTCGCGCCGTACTTCACATTCAGGATCTCCGCCACGAAGTGCGGGGTGCTGCCGGTTCCCGCGGTAGCGAAGTTGAAACCGTTCCCCTTCTTTGAAGCCTCGACGAAGTCGCGCAGATCCTTGTAGGGCGCGTTCTTCGGCACCACGATCACCGAGGGCGCAAGGCCGATCATGGCCACGGGGACCAGCGCGTCGTCCTTGAACGGCATGGACTTCTTGATCATGCTGTTGGAGATGACGCCGGCTGCGCTGATCAGGAAGGTGTAGCCATCCGGCGCGCTCTTGGCCACGATGTCGGCGCCCACGGTGCCGCCCGCGCCGGGCCGGTTCTCGATCAGCACGGTCTGGCCCAGCGCCTTGGTGGCGCCCTCGGCCGCGGCGCGCGCCATCAGGTCATTGGCGCCGCCGGCGGCAAAGGGCACGACAAAGCGGATCGTCTTTGCTGGCCACTGTTCTTGTGCGCAAGCCGGGGCCGCCGCGATGAGGGCTGCCGTTGCCAACAGGCCCAGGGTGAATCGGTTTTTAATGGTCAAGGCATGTCTCCGTTCTTGGATAGGGATATGAGCGCCGGCGGCGGGCGCCGGCTATGGCGCCGTCACTCACCTGCGCCATCGGCGGCAGATCTGCGATTCCCGCCCTGTCTGCCATGACGCGATTATCCCATTCGACCAATACTGTTGGAGCTTGCGCTTCTCATATCAAGCAAGCGGCAATGGCGCACGGCCAGGCGTGGTTCAGGTTCTCAGCGGACTGCAGACGTCGTCCTGGCCTGGCCGCGCTTGCGCCGGCCCGTCGGCGCTCTGTCGCTATTCGGCGCCCAGCCCGCGACGCGCACGCCGCGAGTAGTAGGCAAACGTGGCTTCGAACCGCTTTTGCGTGCTGACCCAGCGCTGCGCTTCGCAGCCCAGATCGTGCGGGATCGGCTGGATCGGGCCTGCCGCCATGGCCAGCAGTTGCAGCCGGGCGGCACGCTCGAACATCACGCCCAGTACGCAGGCTTCTTCCACCGTGGCACCGGCCACCAGCAGCCCGTGGTGGGACAACAGGATGGCCTTCTTGTCACCAAGGGCTCCCGAGATGATTTCCCCCTCTTCGTTGCCGACAGGAATGCCAGGCCATTTCTCAAGGAACGCGCACTGTTCGTAGAGCACGCACGTGTCCATATGCGAAATGACCAGCGGCACCTCCAGCATCGCCAGCGCCGAGGCGTGCGGCGCGTGCGAGTGGACAATGCAGTTCAGGTCCGGGCGCGCACGGTAAAGCCAGGAATGGAAGCGGTTGGCCGGGTTCGGCATGCCGCTGCCTTCCAGGACTTCCAGGTCTTCATTGACGAGCAGCAGGTTGTCGGACGTGATTTCGTCGAAGCCC
Organism: Cupriavidus sp. SK-4; assembly: GCF_000611125.1. NCBI lineage: Bacteria > Pseudomonadati > Pseudomonadota > Betaproteobacteria > Burkholderiales > Burkholderiaceae > Cupriavidus > Cupriavidus sp. SK-4. The sequence continues at coordinate 72,685 of NZ_JFJW01000079.1, read as the reverse complement.
AGACCCAGGCGCTGGGTCCAGTAGGTGCCAGGCTGTTCTGCGCGCGCGGTGATCTGGCCCGAGAGGCCGGAGTCGTGCCCGAAGGCGAACAGGATCCGGCAGGTTTCGGCTACCGCCTCGCGCAGCGGCATTTTCTGCGCGCGCAGTTCCGTCTGCATTTTTTGGAGCGAGGCGGCGACGATTTCGCCCTTGCTCAGTTGCATGGTGCTGGCCATGGGATTTTCCTTTCGTTGTGCTGGAGAAGGGGAGCTTTCAGCCCGCGTTACTTGGTCTTGTTATCAGCCTTGAGCAAGGCTGACCAGCGCTGGTCTTCTTCTTTGATCAGCTTGCGGAATTGTTCGGGCGACGACGACATCGGTTCAGTGCCCTGTGCCATCAGCGTGGCCTTGAACTTGGGGTTCGATACCACGCCGGCAACGGCTGTGTTGAGCTTCTTCACGATGGCGGCGTCAAGGCCGGCAGGCGCAATGAGGCCTGCCACCGAACCGGACACGATGGTCGGCAGGCCCAGTTCCGGTGTCGCCGGCACGTCCGGCGCGGTGGCCAGCCGCCGCGGATTGGCAACGGCCAACGCCCGCACCTTGCCTGAGGCGACGAATGGCATCACCTGCGGCGTGGCCTCGAATGTCATGTTGACCTGCCCCGAGACGACGTTGGTCACCGATTCAGCGCCGCTCTTGAACGGTACGTGCAGGAATTCGGCCCGGGCCGCGTCCTGCAGCACACGCATGCCCTGATACGGCGAGCTGCCGACGCCTGCGGTGCCTACGCTGACGGCGCCGGGCTGGCGTTGCGCGAGCTTGATCAGCTCGGGCAGCGTCCGGGCCGGGACGTCGGCGCCGACCACCACCAGATGCGGCGTGGAACCGACGAGCGAGATATAGGTGAAGTCCTTCGCGCTATCAAAGTTGACCTTGACGTCCGTATGCGGATTGACCGCAAGGATGCCCACGGTGGCAAACATCAGTGTGTAGCCGTCGGGCCGGGCACGACGTACGAAATCCGCCGCGATGTTGCCGCCCGCGCCGGGGCGGTTTTCCACGACGATCGACTGGCCAAGCTGTTCGGACAGGGCCTTGCCGGTGGCGCGTGCCACCAGGTCAGTGATGCCGCCGGCGCCGAATGGCACTACCAGCGTAATGGGACGATCCGGGTAGCCGGCCGCGTGGGCAGCAGGCAAACCACTGAGGAATAGCGTGACAAACAGGGCTGCTGCACCTGCGAGACGGGGGCGCTTGGGACTCACTTGCATGCTCCTTCGGGGGGCGGGTGGGGAAACAAGTGTGTCTATAATGACACCGAAGTGTCATTGAGGCAACCGAGTTGCCGATGTGTCGCGCCGACCTTACAATCCCGAGCCGACCCATGCGCCTGTCCGGGCGCTTCTAACCAGTGACTGCGGATGACCAGGAAGCAAGAATCGGGCGCTCCGGCCGCTCTTTCGACCATCGCCGAACGGCTGGCGGCACTGCGCAAACTCAACGGACTGACACTTGAGGAACTGGCGCAACGGGCATCGCTGACAAAGAGCTACCTGTCCAAGCTGGAGCGCGGCCTGTCGTCGCCGACCATCGGTACGGTGCTCAAGCTGGCCGAAGCCCTCGACGTGACCGTCGACCAGCTGATCGCCAAGCCGCAGCGCGCTAACGAGATCCTGCTGGTCAAGGCCGCGGACCGGGTGCCGTTCAGCCCGTCCGCCGAGCGCCAGGGCTATACCTACGAAGCCATTGCCACGGAGCGCGTCGACAAGGCGATGCAGCCCTTCGTCATGGTGCCGCCGTTCACGCTGGCACAAGACCAGCCGATGGCCAGCCATGCCGGCGAGGAGCTGATCTTCGTCGTAGCGGGCGAGATGGAGGTGCTGTTCGACGACCGCACGGTACGGATGAAGGCTGGCGACTCGCTGTATTTCAACGCATCGATCCCGCATCGTTCGCGCTCGATTGGCAAGACCCTGGCGCAGGCGCTGGTGGTAGTCAGCGATCGGAAGAGGGTGGGGTAGCGACCTGGATTGCCAGGCGATAGAACGATGGCGAGCCCATTTCGCCGTGCCAACGGCGCGGCCCGCCGGCCTTCATGATGCGCCCAGGCGCTTCGCATTTGCCATCGCACGGCCATGGATCGGCGCGAGGATCTGCTGCATCAGGTTTGTCGCCAGGCCTGCCAGGTGCAGCGGGTTGCCGGGGAACCCGGCGGCCAATTGCAGAAGATCGGCCTGGCGTTCGAACCATTGCGCGGCGGATCGACTGGACGCCAGCGTCGCCGCAGCCGCGGAGGTCGCCCAAAGATGATCGCTGGTGTCCTTTGCGAGGGTCATGGTCAGGTGGATCCATCCCGAACCCATCGCAAGCAACGATTCAGATGCGGCCTCTCCCTTCTCAATGCTCATCAGGCTGAATTCGCGCTGGTCCTGTTCGTCAGGCGCCGGACCGGCGATCGCCATGCGCGTGGTGCGAATGCTGACGACATGCATTGCTGCCTGGAGCAGTTCGCATATTTCACTAAAGAGGCGGGAGGAGTTTGCAGAAGCGTCGAGGACAGGCTGCGGAAGAACGGAGGAGGGCACGCGGGTTTTCCTTCGGCATCCTGTGAAAACGGACACCTGGCAAATTCTTGGGAGGCGAGCGGCGTCTGGATCGCTTTTCGAGGGCGTGGCCGGCCGGCATTCCTCCAAGCATAGGTGCATTTATGTTGCGTTGCACCATTTCTTTTGGTTTTCTGCGCTGGATCGGGCACGACACGACAGGAGCCGGCTTCCTCCGAGCCGCGCCACGCCAAATCGCTGATTGGTGTCGAAGCCTCAACAGTGTGGGTACCTTGGCGCGCCTACCGCGGTGCGCCGCTGCGGTCTACGATTTGCTCCATGCCGCGGCACGCGGTGGTGAGTGCCCCGTCATCCCTTCAATATTCTCCTTCCTCAGGAGCCGTCATGACCCAACGCGTGAATGCCTTGAAGCAGTCCCCCGAACTCTTCAAGAAATACCTGGAGTTCAGCACCCTGCTGCAGGACAGCGCGATCGAACCAACCATCCGTGACCTGGTCGAGATTCGCGCTTCGCAACTCAACGGCTGTGCCTTCTGCCTGGACATGCACGTCAAGCAGTCGCGCATCCATGGCGAGCGAGAGCTCCGCCTTCACCATGTCGCGATCTGGCGCGAATCGACGCTGTTCCAGCCGCGCGAACGTGCCGCGCTGGCGTGGACCGAGGTGCTGACCAACATCCCGGCGCACGGTGTGCCGGATGACCTGTACGAGCGCGTGCGCGCGCATCTGTCGGAAAAGGAACTCTCGGACCTGACCTTTCTGGTCATGGCCATCAATGGCTGGAACCGGCTGAACGTGGCCTTCCGGACCGTGCCGGGCTCGGCCGACAAGGCCTATGGCCTAGATAAGGCAAAGCTGGAGTGACATCATGAAGATCACCAGAACGCTGGGCATGGCCCCGCTGCTGCTTTCCGTCCTGCTGGTGGCGCAACCGGCCATGGCTGCGCCGCCAGAGCCCAAGGTGACGCTGCTGTCGACAGAGGCGCTTCCGGAATATCCCGGCAAGGAGGTGCAGATGATCGTGGTGGAATACCCGCCCGGCGGCGCCGACCCGGTGCATCGCCATGACGCGCACGGATTCGTCTATGTCCTTGAGGGCAGTATCGTGATGGGCGTCCGGGGCGGCAAGGAAGTCACGCTGACTGCCGGGCAGACCTTCCACGAAGGCCCTGACGATATTCATACTGTCGGGCGCAACGCCAGCAACACCAGGCCCGCGAAGTTCATGGTGCTGTTGCTGAAGAACAAGGGCGCTCCGATCCTGACGCCAACGAAATAGCACATTGGCCGGCTGCGGATGCGATCCCGAAGGTTCAGGGATCGCATCCGCGGGCCCGTCGTTGCGCGGAACTCAGTCAACCACTGCCACGACGCTGACAATACCCTGCCTGGCCATCTTCACATAGGGGCAGAAGCGCTCGGTATTGCGCACCAGTTCTTCCGCCACCTGTCGTTGCACGCCAGGCATCCTGACCCGGATGTCCGCGGCCAGCGCGAAGCCGCCGTCAACGGGATCGCGGCCGAACGCTATCTCCACTTCCACTGCGACGTTGTCGACGCTGACATTGGATCGCTGGGCCAGCAGGTTCAGCGCCCCATGAAAGCAGGCGGCATAGCCCGCGGCGAACAACTGCTCGGGATTGGTGCCGTGGCCGGGGCCGCCCAGCGCCGCCGGCAGCCGCAGGTCGATGACAAGATTGCCGTCATCGGAACGGGCCACGCCCGAGGCGCGGCCGTGTCCGGTTTCCCCGCCCGAGACGGTGACGGTCGTGGTGTACAGGGCGTGGAAGCCCTGCCCGCGATACTTGTCGAGCAGGCTCAGCGGGGGGGCTTGCAGCCCCTTGTTGTCCATACGGCCCGCCCGCGTTGTCAGGCCTTCGGCTTCTGGCTCTGTCGCAGCCACGCTTCGAAACTGGTCTTGCCCAGGCGTGCCGGGCCTTCCGGTACCAGCGTATCGTCTTGCAGTTCGGCTCCGAAATAGCGGGCCTTGCCATCGACGACAACCTTGCGCGGATCCTTGGTGGCATCGAGATAGCGTTGCACGAGGTCGCTCAGGTGGAAGCGTTCCGGCCCGGCGATATCGACGATGCCGTTGACGGGACCGGCAAGGGCGTGGTCCGCCACGGCCTCGGCCACGTCATCCGAGGCAATCGGCTGGATCGATGCGGAAGACATGCGCACGGAATCGCCATCGGCGCCCGACTGGACGATACCGCCAAGGAATTCGAGGAACTGAGTGGAGCGGACAATGGTGTAAGGGATGCCGGCGTTCTGGATCAGCGCTTCCTGCGCGATCTTGCCGCGGAAGTAGCCGCTTTGTGAGAGCTTGTCCGTGCCGACCACTGACAGCGCCACATGGTGCGCGACACCGGCTGCCTTCTCCGCCGCAGCAAGGTTGCGGCCCGACGTCTCGAAGAATTGCAGGACGGCATCATCCGCGAACGATGGCGAGTTGGCCACGTCCACGACAACCTGCGCCCCGGCAAGTGCCTGGCTCAGGCCTTCGCCTGTCAGCGCATTCACACCAGTCTGCGGAGACGCGGCAACGACTTCATGGCCTTGCCCGACAAGCCGGGCGACGACCTTGCTGCCGATCAGGCCAGTACCTCCAATCACAACGATCTTCATCATGCACCTCGATTCTGGTGGAAGGAATGGGCATTCAACCCATGTCCCATGCTAGGCGAAGGGGTGTCGTGACGGTAGCGCCGTTGGCGGACGCATGGTGTTTCCCGTTCGGCACCAATCGTGCGGCCGGGTTGTCGCGTTTTCTCAGCCGGTCACCTTCGACCGATACTCGCTGGGCGAGAAGCCCAGGTTGCGCTGGAACGTAAGGCGCATCCGTTCCTCGTTGCCGAAGCCGCACTGCCTTGCGATCTGCTCCATCGGCCGATGCGGATCCTGGAGCAGCCGGCGTGCGGCTTCCAGCCGGAAATGCTCAACCCCCTTGGCGGGGGTGCGGCCGGTCTTTTGCTTGTAGACCCGCGCAAAGTTGCGGGGGCTCATTCCGACCTGTTCGGCGAGATGTTCCACTGACAGCCCTTCCCGCGACAGGTTTTCGATGATCCATAGATGGAGCGCCTCGAACAGCGGCACGTGCCGGCTCTGCGCCAGCAGGATCTCGCTGATCTGTGGCTGCGTGCCCGGCCGCTTGATGAAGACCGCCAGCTCCCTGGCCGCACTCAGCGAGATATCGTGGCCATAGTCGTCCTCGACCAGCGCAAGCGCCATGTCGATGCCGGTGGTCACGCCGGCCGAGGTCCAAATGCGGTCCTGGCGGACGAAAATGGCGTCCCGGTCCAGTTCGACCGCGGGAAAGCGCGCGCGGAACTGCGCATGCATCGCCCAGTGCGTGGCAGCGCGCCTGCCGTCAAGCAAGCCCGCTTGCGCAAGCAGGAAGGCCCCGCTGCAGACCGAGGCAACGCGGCGTACCTGTCCGGCGGCCTGCTGCAGCCAGGCGACCAGCGAGGAGGCGCTGTCGAGCACCCTGACCATCTCGGGGGCACCCGGGAGGATGATCGTATCGATGCGCTGCAGATCGATTTCCGCAAGCGCCATGGCCTGTACGGCGGTGCCTTCGGCCGAGGCAACCAGGCCGCCGTGCTCGCTTGCCAGATAGCTCTGGTAGCCGGCGAATCCCCGTTCGCGTGCATACCGCGAGGCAGCCCAGAACACAGTTTGCGGTCCGGTGAGATCAAGCAGGCTCATGTCCGGGAAGGCCACGAACAGAAGATTGCGTGGCGGGTCGTCAAGTGTCCGGAAAGAGGGCGCAGGCGGAGAGGGAACCATGGCAGGGATCTTGAAAGTCGATGGATGTTATGCCGCCGGCGCGATCCCGCGCAAGGCATGTGGCCGGCAGGCACCCGCGGTGCGACGCCTTCGCCACGGATCCCACCCGAAGGCGTTGTGGACCGGCTCCTTCCACTGCTCATGTCTGCATTGTCGCCACCCCGCGCCGGCCCAGTTGGCAGAAAACGAGGGGCACCTGTCATTTACCCGGGCATCGCGTGTCATTACGATCAGGCCATGGTTGTGCACCGCACAGCGTGGGCCCTCATTCGTAGCGCCGCTCCGAAAGGCATTGACATGGACATCGTCGTTCCAGACGTTCGCCCGGCGTCCCCTGTCAACCGCGGGGGGCCGGATATGGATGCAGCCGGTATGCTGCAGCGGGGCCTTCGCCCCGGCCAGCCAGATCGCGCGGACGGGCTGTCCGCCAGTTTCGCGGCAAGCTACGCCGGCATCATCGCCTTCATGGCAGTCGCCACCGAGGGCAGCTTCTCCAAGGCGGGCGAGCGGCTGGGCATCGGCCGCTCAGCGGTCAGCCGCAATGTCCTGAAGCTGGAAACGCAGCTGAGCACCCGGCTGTTCCTGCGCACCACGCGCACCACCCAACTGACCCGCGAGGGCGAGCGCTTCTTCGAGAACTGCCATCAGGGCGTGGCGCATATCGTCGAGGCCATGAACGACATGCTGGAACTGCGCCTTGGACCGCCAAGCGGCCTGCTGCGCATCAGCGCGACGGCCGGCTTCGGGCGCAAGGTGGTGGCGCCGCTGCTGTCGAAGTTCTCGGCGGCTTATCCGGACATTTCCCTGGACCTGGTGCTCGATGACCGCCCAACGGACTTCGCGGCCGGGAACATCGACGTCGCGTTCCGCAATGGCCGCATCGAGGATTCAAGCATCGTTGCGAAGCAGCTGATTCCGATGCAGATGGCTGTGTGCGCGTCTCCTGCCTACGCGGCGCGGCATGGACTACCGTCGACGCTGGAGGATCTCGCCCGGCACGAATGCATCAACACCCGCATCGCCGGCGCGCGCATACTTGAATGGGAATTCAAGGTCGAGGGGCTGATGCGCAAGGTTCTGCCTGCCGCAAGGCTGACTTTCAATGACCCGGACCTGGTGCTGGCGGCGGTGCTCGACGGGTTGGGCATCGCGCAGATGGCGGGCTACCAGGTCTGCGACCGCATCGCCCGCGGCGAACTGGCCGTCGCGATGGGACGTTATGCGCCTGACGACCGCGGGCATTACATCTGTTACCTCAGCCGCCAGCATCTGCCCTCGCGCATCCGCGTCTTTGTTGACTTCATGACGGAAGAGATCCGGGCGCTCAATCTGCATTGCCTGGCGGATTTCTATACGGACTACTCGACGACAGGCTATCGGTCCTTCAGCTAGCGCTCCAAGGGCGCCGGCAATCGAAAGTCCCGCCTCAGCTCCCGCAGGCGTGAATCAGGAACTCCCTCAGCGCATCCGCCGGCTTGCCCAGCTTGCGCCTGGGCTGCCACAGCATGCCGACCTCCATGTCCGGCACCGCATTGGCAATCGGCCGGGCCTCGATCTGCTTTCCCTCCAGCGACCACGGGCGATACACCATGTCGGACAGCACGGTGACGCCGAAGCCATGCGCCACCAGCCCGCGCAGGGCCTCCATCGAGCCGGTCCGGAATGCGACCTTGGGTGCGAGCCGGTGGCTGCGCCAGTAGCGCAGGGTGGATTCCTCGGCCTCGTCCACGGTGATGAGGATATACGGATAGGCCGCAATATCGCGCAGCGAAGGCCGCTCCACGGCCAGCAGCGGATGGCTGGACGAGGTCCACAGCTGGCGCCGGGAACGCATCAGCGTATGGCGCTGGAAGCGCTGGGGCCGTTCCAGGTTCGACAGCAGCGCGATGCCCAGTTCAATCTCCCCCGCCAGCACGGCACGCTCGATATCCGGCCGGTCCATGTCGAGCAGATCCAGTTCGATGTCCGGATAGTTGGTGCGGAAGCGCGCCAGCAGCCCCGGGAGGAAGTAGCCCAGCACCGTGTAGGAGGCGGCCAGGCGCACACTACCCTGCAACCCGTGCACCTGGAAGCGCGGCTCGCGCAGCGCATCCTCGACCGAATCCAGGATCTGGCGAGCGTGCTGGAAGAATAGGTGGCCTTCTGCCGTCAGCGTCACACCATGGGGCCGGCGATCGAACAGGCGGACGGCCAGGCGCTGCTCAAGTGCCAGCACAGCATTGGTGATCGCCGACTGCGAGACATGCTCGGCGGTCGCGGCCATTGAGAACTGCCCCGTCTCCGCGGCCGCGACGAAATAGCGGAACTGCCTCAGCGTGACTTCCTTGGCCAGTCTTTCCGAGCCTTCGCGCGCCTTGAGCATGGGGGTCTCCGAGGTATCCGTTCTGCAGATATCAGGTGTTGGAATTCATGATTTTACGATGACGGCACGGATTTCTAAACTGCTCCGGATACAAGAGAACAAGCACGGAGACTGAGATCGTGAATGCCCCGCGGAACCCCGCCTTGCTCGAAGCCCTGGCCAGCGCCAGCCTGGACGACAAGTACACCCTGGAGCAGGGCCGCGTCTACATGAGCGGCGTGCAGGCCCTGGTCCGCCTGCCAATGCTGCAGAAGGCGCGCGACCGCGCCGCCGGCCTCAACACCGCCGGGTTTATCTCGGGCTATCGCGGCTCGCCGCTGGGCGGCGTCGACCAGGCATTGTGGAAGGCCAAGCAGCACCTGGCGGCCAGCGACGTGGTGTTCCAGCCCGGCGTCAACGAAGACCTGGCCGCGACCGCGGTCTGGGGCAGCCAGCAGGTCAACCTGTTCCCCGGCGCCACGCGCGACGGCGTGTTCTCGATGTGGTATGGCAAGGGGCCGGGCGTGGACCGGTCCATCGACGTGCTCAAGCACGCCAATTCGGCCGGCTCGTCGCGCCATGGCGGCGTGCTGCTGCTGGCCGGCGACGACCATGCCGCCAAGTCCTCCACCGTGGCGCACCAGTCGGAGCACGTGCTGCAGGCCGCCGGCATTCCGGTGCTGTACCCCGCCAATGTGCAGGAGTACCTCGACTACGGCCTGCATGGCTGGGCCATGAGCCGGTATTCCGGCCTGTGGGTGGCAATGAAGTGCGTCACCGACGTGGTGGAGTCGACCGCCTCGGTCGAGATCGATCCCGATCGTGTGCAGATCGCGCTGCCGGAGGACTTTGTCATGCCGCAGGGCGGCCTCAATATCCGCTGGCCCGATTCCCCGCTGGAGCAGGAAGCGCGGCTGCTTGACCACAAGTGGTATGCGGCGCTGGCCTATGTGCGGGCCAACCGGCTCAATCGCGTTGTGCTCGATTCGCCGAACGCGCGCTTCGGCATCATGACCGCCGGCAAGGCGTATCTGGACGTGCGCCAGGCGCTCGCAGACCTGGGCCTGGACGATGTCACCTGCGCCAGCATCGGCATCCGCGTCTACAAGGTGGGTTGCGTGTGGCCGCTGGAGGCGCACGGCGCCCGTGAGTTCGCCACCGGCCTGGAAGAGATCCTGGTGGTGGAAGAGAAGCGCCAGATCCTCGAATACGCGCTCAAGGAAGAGCTGTACAACTGGCGCGAGGATGTGCGGCCCAAGGTCTTCGGCAAGTTCGACCAGCGTGGCAACGATGGCGGCGAGTGGTCGGTGCCGCGTGGCAACTGGCTGCTGCCGGCGCACTATGAATTGTCGCCGGCGCTGATCGCCAAGGCCATCGCCCGCCGGCTGGAGCGCCTTGACCTGCCGGAAGCGGTGCGCGCACGCATTGCCGCGCGCGTGGCGCTGATCGAGGCCAAGGAGCGCGAGGCCGCGCAGCCGCGCATCGCGGTGGAGCGCAAGCCCTGGTTCTGCTCGGGGTGCCCACACAACACGTCCACGCGCGTGCCGGAAGGCTCGCGTGCGCTGGCCGGCATCGGGTGCCACTACATGACCCTGTGGATGGACCGCAATACCGACACCTTCAGCCAGATGGGCGGCGAGGGCGTGGCCTGGACCGGCCAGATGCATTTCACCGGCGACAAGCACGTGTTTGCCAACCTGGGCGACGGCACCTATTTCCATTCGGGGCTGCTGGCCATCCGCGCATCGATCGCGGCCAAGGCCAATATCACCTACAAGATCCTGTTCAATGACGCCGTGGCAATGACCGGCGGGCAGCCCATCGACGGCGTGCTGACGGTGCCGCAGATTGCGCACCAGGTGCTGGCCGAGGGCGCGAAGAAGCTGGTCGTCGTCACCGACGAGCCGCAGAAGTATGGCGACGGTACCATGCTGCCGTCCGGCGTGACCGTGTTCCACCGCGACCAGCTCGACGCCGTCCAGGTTGAGCTGCGCGATACCGCGGGCGTCACCATCCTGATCTATGACCAGACCTGCGCGACCGAGAAGCGCCGCCGCCGCAAGCGCGGCACCTATCCTGACCCGGCCAAGCGCGCCTTTATCAACGACGCGGTCTGCGAGGGCTGCGGCGATTGCTCGGCCAAGTCCAACTGCCTGTCGGTGGAGCCGCTGGAGACCGAACTCGGGACCAAGCGCAAGATCAACCAGTCGTCGTGCAACAAGGATTTTTCCTGCGTCAACGGCTTCTGCCCGAGCTTTGTCACCGCCGAGGGGGCGCAGGTGCGCAAGCCCGCGGCAGCGGGCGGCAAAGGCACCGGCGCCGACTTCGAGGCGCTGCCGCTGCCGCGGCTGCCGGCCCTGGAGCGGCCGTACGGCGTGCTGGTCACCGGCGTGGGCGGCACGGGCGTGGTCACCATCGGCGGCCTGCTGGGCATGGCATCGCACCTTGAACGCAAGGGCGTGACCGTGCTCGACATGGCTGGCCTGGCACAGAAGGGCGGGGCTGTGATCAGCCACGTGCAGATCGCACCGGGCCCGGACGACCTGCATGCGACGCGGATCGCGACGGGTGAGGCGCGCCTGGTGATCGGGGGGGATGCCATTGTCTCGGCCTCGGCCGAGGTGCTGTCGAAGATCCGGCACGGACTGACCGCCGCCGTGGTCAACAGCGCCAACACGCCCACCGCTGAATTCATCAAGAACCCGAAGTGGAAGTTCCCCGGTGCCAGCGCCGAGCAGGACCTGCGCGCCAGCGTGGGCGATGCCTGCGCGTTCTTCGACGCCAGCGCATGGGCGGTGACCCTGCTGGCCGACGCCATCTACTCCAACCCGCTGCTGCTCGGCTTTGCCTGGCAGAAGGGCTGGATCCCGCTGCAGCGTGAAAGCCTGCTGCGCGCGATCGAACTCAATGGGGTGTCGATCGACAAGAACCGGCTGGCGTTCGAATGGGGACGGTATCTCGCGCATCATGGCGAGGCGGCGGTCAAGGCGCACTTGCCGGGTGCTCCGGCGGCCCCGGCCGCACAGGTCGTGGCAATCCCGCAGACGCTCGACTCCCTGATCCGCAAGCGCGAGACGATGCTGGCCGATTACCAGAACAGCGCATATGCTGCCCGCTACCGCGAGGCTGTCGAGCGCATCCGCGCGGCGGAGCAGCAACTGGGCATCGACCGCAAGCTGCCGCTGACCGAGGCCGTGGCCCGCAACCTGGCCAAGCTGATGGCCTACAAGGACGAATACGAGGTGGCGCGCCTCTACGCCGATCCCGCCTTCCTGGACAAGCTGCGCGCCCAGTTCGAAGGGGAGCCCGGCCGCGACTACCAGCTCAGCTTCTGGCTGGCGCCGCCGCTGCTGGCCAGGACCGACAAGGGCCACCCGGTCAAGCGCCGCTTCGGTCCGCGCACGATGATGGCATTCCGCTTGCTGGCGCGCCTGAAGGGTTTGCGTGGCACGGCGTTCGATGTGTTTGGCAAGACTGCCGAGCGCCGCGCCGAGCGGGCGCTGGTCAACGACTATCTGGCCATGGTCGACGAGTTCGCGGCGTCCCTGAGCGCGGACAACGTCGACACCGCGCGGGCGCTTGCCGCGTTGCCGGAGGATATCCGCGGCTACGGCCACGTGAAGGAGGCCAGCATGGATGCGTCGGCAGTACGGCGGGAGGCATTGCTGGCGCAGTATCGCGGCGCGGCCCGGCGGGCCGCGGCTTGAGAGGCGGCGGTTCAACTTCCGCTAATCGTGTCGCTGAACAGCCGTCACAGAAGCCCAGGCAGAACAACGGGGACGAATGACATTGGTGGGTGTTCGTCAATGGTGAGGCAAAGCTGAGCACGGGCCGGGGGGCAATTCAACCAGCCTTGCGCATGGACTGCGCAAGGTCGCCATACCCCCGCGCCTCCAGGGTGTCGGCGGCACTAAGGCGATCCCGCAACTCCTTGTTCTGGCTGAGCTTGACCTTGCCCACCAGCGAAGTGACTGCGATCTCGATGCCCACGATGTTGCGCAGCATGCTGTCGATAAACTCCGGCGCGGAGTCCCCCATCTTCCAGGGCCTGGATTCGGCCGCCTCGTGCCGCCGCGTCAGGCGCGCAACCAGGCGGCGAACGAAGCGCTCGTCGTCATGCACGGTGATCATGCCGTGCGCGTGCACCACCTCGTAGTTCCAGGTCGGCACCTGGCGGTGCGCCTCATGCTTGCTGGGGTACCAGTTGGGCGAGATATAGGCCTCGGCGCCCCGGAAGACGACCATGACCGGCGAGCCCGTGGGGCAACGCTGCCAGAGCGGGTTTGTGCGGGCCACGTGGGCTGTGAGCACGCCGTGGCTTCCCTCGCGGGGATCGAACTCGAACGGGATGTGGTCGGCATCCAGTCCGGCGCTGCCTTGCGTAACCAGCATCCCCAGCGGATGCTCGCGGATGATGCGGCCCAGTTCCTCTGGCCGGTTTTCAGCAAAGTGAGCAGGAATGTACATGGTGGGGAATCGGAAGCGATGGAATGCTCGATACTCTCGCCGACAACTGGCACAATCGGAAGGTCCGGTTTTCATGATTCTTTATGGGCCAGTCACACCAGCCAGCCGGTAACCGTGCCGGAGCCACGGGCGCGGGACGCCGCATCTACGATCTCCTTCGCGCCCAGATCGCGGACGGCACACTGCCGCCGGGCGCCCGGGCGCCGTCCACGCGAGCGCTGGCGTCCGAGTTGGGGGTATCGCGTACCACCGTCACCGCCGCCTACGAACAACTTGTGGCCGAGGGCTTCCTCGTCACGGCGGTGGGGCGGGTGGCCCGAATCGCCAGCCCGTTGGCGGCACCGGCACCAGCCGGGGTGAGCGCAGGCCGGCGCGCCAGGTCTGCCCCAACCCTGTCCGAATTCGGACGCCGCGTGGCGGGACTCGGCATGCCGGCACCGCTGCAAGCTGAGCCGGTTCGCTTCGACTTCCTGTATGGGGCGGTGGCCTCCCGGGACTTTCCGACCCTGGCCTGGCGGCGTGCCTACCAGGCCGAACTGCTGCGTCAGCAAAACAGTCTGTCCTACGCCCCGCCCGAAGGTGAGGCATCGCTGCGACGCGCGCTCCAGGGCTATTTGCGGCGTGCCCGGGGGCTGGCCTGCGAGGCCGAGCAGGTTCTGGTGGTACATGGCTCGCAGCAGGCCATCGACCTGTGCGCACGGCTGCTGCTGGATGCCGGCGACGCCTTTGCCTTCGAAGACCCCGGCTACCTGATGGCCAGGCGCTGCTTCGAAGCCACCGGCGCCAGGTGCCAGGCCACGCCAGTGGACGGGCATGGCCTGGATACCGCCAGTCTTCCCCAGGACGATCGTGTCCGCCTGGTGTACGTGACGCCGTCGCACCAGTTCCCACTGGGGGGCGTGCTGCCGATCGGCCGGCGCCTGGACCTGCTGCAATGGGCGCAACGCCACGACGCCTGGATCATCGAGGACGACTACGACGGGGAGTTCCGCTACGGCCAGCGCCCGATCGACACGCTGCGCTCGATCGACACCGACGGCCGCGTGATCTACATCGGCACTTTCTCCAAGGCGCTGTCGCCGCAACTGCGGCTCGGCTACCTGGTGCTGCCGCCTGAGCTGGTGCCGGTGTTCCGGCAGGCCAAGCGGCTGGCCGACCGCCATGCGCCCGTGCTGGAGCAGCGCGTGCTGGCAGCGCTGATCGAAAGCGGTGCCTACGAACGCCATGTGCGGCGCATGCGCCGGGAAAACGAGCGCCGGCGAGCGGCCTTGCTGGATGGCGTCGCACGCCACCTGCCAGCGGACGCGGAAGTCTGCGGTACGGCGGCGGGGCTGCATGTGGTGCTGTGGTTGCTGTCGCTGCGGCCCCAGGACGAGACAGCGCTGGTGGCCGCTGCGCGCAGCCAGGATGTGGGGGTCTACCCGGTATCACCGTTGTTTGCAGGGGCCCGGCCGCATGGACAGCGTCGAGCGGCCGGGTTGGTGCTGGGTTATGCGAGTTTGACGGTAGAGCAGATTCAGCGGGGGATGCAGATTTTAGGGGCGGTGATTGCGGCGATGGGGCGGGCGCAAGGCCAGCCACATCAGCTTGATGGCCGCCTCACTACTGGTCTGGAGGCTCCAGGCGGGGGCCGTATCAATAGTTCATCGTCACGTTGAGCATGGCCACCCGCGGATTGCCCACTGGTAGCACGTTGTTGTTCAGGCCGCCCGCGTAGTACATCTTGTCGAACACGTTCTTGACGTTGAACGCCGCGCGCCAGTGCGATGCCACGTAGCCGACGGCAAGATCGGCCACCGTGTAGCCCGGCACGGTGTAGTTAAAGCTGTAGCCGCGCTTGGCGCTCTCGCCGCGCACGCCGGCACCGACGTACCAGCCGGCCAGCGCGCCGTGGAAGCGGTACTGGCTCCAGACCGAGAAGCTGTGCCGGGGCACGCTGTTCAGCGGCTTGCCGACGTTGGCAGCCGTGGTGTCCCCGGTGACTTCGCTTGCGATATAGGCATAGGCGCCCGAAACGCTGAGGCCATTGCCGAGATCCTGCGTCAGCTCCATTTCCAGCCCGCGCGACCGCTGTTCGCCCACGGC
This sequence comes from Cupriavidus sp. SK-4, assembly GCF_000611125.1. Lineage (NCBI taxonomy): Bacteria > Pseudomonadati > Pseudomonadota > Betaproteobacteria > Burkholderiales > Burkholderiaceae > Cupriavidus > Cupriavidus sp. SK-4. Next base: position 57,458 of record NZ_JFJW01000079.1, on the reverse strand, counting down.
CACGCTGAAGCCTGTGTTAACCGGATCGGTACTGAGCACATTGGTGCGTGTCAGGTCGAACGCGGCCAGTGTCAGCAGGCCGGTCTTGTCCGGCATGTCGAACTTGATGCCCACTTCGTACTGGCGGCCCTTCTCGGGCTTGAACGTGGCGCCGTTGACGTCGGTGCCGGCGTTCGGCAGGAACGAAGTGGCGAAGCTCATGTACGGACGCGCCCAGTGCGTCAGGTCGTACATCACGCCCGCGCTGCCGGTGACGGCGTTGTTATCGTTGCCGGTACGCGACTGCGCCAGCCGGTCCATCGTGCTCGTCTGCGCGGATTCGTAGCGCACGCCGCCGGTCACGGTCCAGCGCTCGGCGATACGGATTTGATCGCGCAGATAGAGGCCAACCGCGTTTAGCGTATCGGTCGCGTCCAGGCTATAGGCGGACGGGCAGTTGATGCTGGCGCCATAGACCGGGTTGTAGACGCTCAGCGCTGCCACGCGGCACGTCTTCTGCAGTCGGTCTTCCTTCGTATGGCGGTAGTCGATGCCGAAGGTCACGCTGTGGGCATGCCCCGTGAACGCGAAAGTCCGCTGCACGTTAGTGTCGACACCGAACGAGTCCCCCGAGAAGCTCTGCTGCGTGCCACTGCGGTTCATCGCCTGGCTGTTGACGGCCATCGTGCCGGCCGACACCAGCGTGCCGGTCAGCGACGACGTCTGGTAGCGCAGGTTCTGGTTCAATGTCCAGCCGGAGTCGAAGCGGTGCGTCAGCGCGTAGCCGATGCGGTTCTGCTCGCCGTCATAAGACGGCGCATTCGGCTCGCCGATGAAGCGGTTGCTCGGCACCACGCCATTGCGGTTCGGCACCAGGGTGCCATTCACGGGCAGGCCCTGCTGGCGCACGTAATTGCGTTGGTTGTGGCTGGTCAGGATCGTGAAGTCTGTGCGCGTGCCAAGGTCGAGCGTCAGCGACGGCGCGATCCAGCGGTTGCGATACCAGACGTAGTCAGTCGGATCGTCGCTGTTCATCATCAGTGCGTTCAGGCGGAACGCGGCCTTGCTGTCCTTGGCCAGCGGCGTGCCCACGTCGACCGTCACCTGCCGGAAGCCGTAGTTGCCGACGGTCAGGCCCAGTTCACCGAACAGTTCGGCACGCGGGCGCTTGCTGACCATGTTGACCAGGCCGCCCGGCTGCACCGCGCCGAACAGGATCGAGGCCGGTCCCTTGAGCACTTCCACGCGTTCCACGCCGAACAGCTCCTGCGCCACGCGGTTGTTGCTGTCGACGAGCAATCCGTCGGCAAAGATCGATTCCGATGCACGCTGGCCACGGATGATGAAGTCGTCCCAGCCGCGCCTGCCATAGACGTTGGTGACCACGCCGGCTGAGTTCTGCAGCGCGTCGCTGAGGTTCTGTGCCTGCTGGCTGTCGAGCAGGTCGCGTGTGATGACGGTGATCGACTGCGCGGCGTCGGCCGCTGATTGATCCGACTTGGTCACTCCGGCCGGCCGCCGCGTGGTGAAGCCGACGTCAGTTTGCCCGTCGGCGGCGGCACTGACCGTCACGGATGGCAGCGTGGTGAGATCTTCGGCGGCGTGGGAAACAACGGGAGGCAGGAACAGGCAACTGACGGCGGCGGGTATGGCAAGACGGCGGACAAACATGACGGCCCAGGGCGAAAGCAACGAAAGTGGCGCATCATAAATGAGAATGGTTTGTATTTACAAGAAATTCGTCCGGCAAGAGTCGCGCTAACTTTTTGGTTCGTATCCATCAACGCCATTTCTAGCGCACATGCTTTCCCTACATAGCGGCCCCTGCGCAGCCCCGTTGCTGCTATCAATGTTCCCTTCCCGGCCGCCTGCCCATGAAACGCACCACCACCATTCCAACCCCGCCGCCCGATGCCGCACATATCCTGGTGCCGGCCGACGCGCAGGCGGGCCATGCCTGCGCCGACGACCGCAACTTCGTCACCGCGCTGGCACGCGGCATGGAGCTGTTGCGCGCCTTCGGGCCGCAGGACGATTACCTGGGCAACGCCGAGCTGTCGCGACGCACCGGCATCCCGCGCCCGACCGTGTCGCGGCTCACCTACACGCTGGCCACGCTCGGCTATCTCACCTACATCGAAGCCACTGAGAAGTACCGGCTGGGGCAGGGCGCGATGGTGCTTGGCCACCGCTATGTGGGCGGCGCCGGCATCCGCGAGATCGCGCAGCCGCTGATGCAGTCGCTGGCGTTTGCCACCGATTGCACGGTGGCACTGGCCATGCCGGACCGGCACGCCATGGTCTACCTGGAAAGCTGCCAGCCGCGCGGGGCGCTGGTGATCCGGCTGGCCCCGGGCGCGCGCCTGCCGATGGCCACCTCGGCGATCGGCCGCGCCTGGCTGGCGGGGCTGGATGCCGATCACCGCGAGGCCGCGCTGGCCGAACTGGCGCGCCACTACGGCACGCGCTGGCCCGCCGTGCGCACCGGCATCGACCGCGCGCTGCGCGACCACGCACGGCGTGGCTTCTGCGTGGCGCACGCCGAATGGGACCGCACCGTCAGCGGCGCCGCGGCGCCGCTGCGCCTGGCGGGCAGCAGCGAGGTGCTGGCGCTGAATATCGGCGGGGCCGCGACACGGCTGTCGCCCGAGATCCTGGAAAGCAACCTGGGCCCGCGCATCCGCGAACTGGCCGAGACCCTGCAGGCGCGGCTGTGGCAGCCGGGCGGCGCGCGTGCGACCGCCCGCTTTGCCTCAGCGCAGCCTGAGCCTGGCCCATGCAGCCGGGCCGACGCGTCCAACGGCTGACGCAAACATCCGAATTCAACGAGGAGACAACCCATGGAAGTACGCAACAAGACCGTCGTGGTGACTGGCGCGGCCACCGGCATCGGGCGTGCGCTGGCGCTGGCCTTTGCGCAGGCCGGCGCGCGCGGCGTGGCCGTGGCCGA